>JACOEF010000519.1 GCA_024998705.1 Nitrospira sp. | reverse complement strand
GTGGGCCAACTTCTACTGTGCGATGGCCTACCCAGGCTCACCGCTCTATGCGCTGGCAAAGCAGAAGCATTGGGCATTGCCGGATGACCAGGAAGGTCCGGGCTGGATCGGCTATTCGCAGCATGCCTATGAATGTTGCCCCTTGCCGACCGACAGTCTTACGGCCACGCAAGTGCTGGCATTCAGGGATCGGGCATTTCTCGAGTACTTCACCCATCCAGACTACTTGCGCATGCTCCAACAGACATTCGGGGCGCAGGTCGCCGCCCATGTGACGGACATGTGCCGGCACCAAGTGCGGCGGCGTCATCATGATGTCGTGGCCGATGCAGCGGCCTAGCGGAACACAGGGGGAAAAGAATGGCCATGATCAAGGTTGCAGATTACATCATCACCGCATTGGCTGAACGCGGGATCGACAGGATGTTCGTCGTGTATGGGGCCGCCAACGGTGATCTGATCGATGCGTTCACCCGGACCGACGCTACGGAATACGTCGCGGTGATGCATGAACAGGCCGGGGGGTTCGCCGCCGAAGCGTACGCCAAGATAAAGGGCGTGCCTGGTGTCGCCATCGCGACCAGCGGACCGGGCGGCATGAATCTCCTGACTGCGATGGGCAATTGTTTTTATGACTCGATCCCTTGCGTGTTTCTCACCGGCCAAATCAATTCCCGGTTCCTCAGGCCGGATCCCTCGATCCGTCAGATCGGATTCCAGGAAACGGATATCGTGGCAATGGCGGCTCCGGTGACCAAGTACGCGAAAATGATTCTAAAGCCTGAAGACGTCCGGTATGAACTGGAGAAAGCTCTTTGGCTTTCCCAGGACGGACGGCCTGGTCCGGTGCTGTTGGATATTCCCCTTGATGTCCAGAAGAGCAAGATCGATGTGAAGCAACTCGTCGGCTTCGAGCCGCCGGCTGCCGTGAGTTTTGATGTGACGGTGGTCGACGAACAGATCACCAGACTCATTGGCGCGCTGCAATGTGCTGAACGGCCGGTGATTCTTGTCGGGGGCGGAGTGCGCCTGGCGAATGCCCAGGATGATGTGCGCACCTTGGGGCGGCGACTGAATGTCCCCGTTTTTCCGACCTGGAATGCATTGGACGTGATCAGCTCGGACTATGAAAATTATGGCGGTCGGGTAGGCACGTATGGAGGAGCCGGCCGCAATTTCGGCATTCAGAACAGCGATGTGCTGCTCTCGATCGGCAGCCGTATCTCCGGCCGCATCACCGGCGGAAATGTGCAGAGCTTTGCGCGCCAGGCCAACAAGTTCTTGGTGGAAATCGACCCGGCGATGGTGCAGCGGAAGTTTCAGCAGGTGCCGTTCGATGTCAACATTCTCTGCGATGCGAAAGTGTTCACCCAGCGCCTGTTGATCGCCCTCGATCGACGCAGCAAACCGCTGCCGGATTATTCGGGGTGGACGGAACGGGTGATGGAGTGGAAACGCCAGTACGATCCGGTTCGGCCCGAGTTCTTCGACCAGCGGGAGCGTGTCCACCCCTATGCGTTCATGCGTCGTCTGTCCGAGAAGATGGGCGCCACGGATATTCTGGTCGGGGATTGCGGCGGCAATATCGTCGTCAGCAATCACGCGTTCGAAACGAAGTATGGCCAGCGAAACCTGACCAACAACGGCAACTCGCCCATGGGGTTCTCCTTCGCCGGTGCGATGGGCGCCTGGTTTGCCGCGCCAAGCCGTCAAGTGGTCTGTACGATCGGCGACGGGGGCTTCAACATGAATCCCCAGGAACTGCAGACCTTCATCAACTACGGCGTCAAAGTCAAAACCTTCATTCTGAATAATCATATTTACGGCATCACCAAAGCCTATCAGGAGACGAACTTTCAGGGCCGCGCGGAAGCCTGCGGGCCGAAGGGGTATACCCCCCCGGACTTTCTCAAAATCGTGCAGGCCTACGGGATCAAGACGGTCGCCATCGCGAACCATGCCGAGATGGATGCGAAGATCGACGAGGTGCTCCGGTTCGACGGCCCCGTGGTCTGTGATGTGGACATGCATGAATTCCACACGTACGAGCCCAGGATCTTCGGATGGAAGCCGCCCATCGAGGATATGTATCCCTATCTGCCGCGTGAAGAATTCCGCGCCAACATGGTCATCGAGCCGGCTGAGGGCTGGATGAACCCGGAATACCCAGACGTGGTTCGTCCGAACGATCGGTCACAGCCGTAAGGGGACTGTATGTCGCAAGGCGTGAATGAGGCAAACCAAGTTACTTCGCTTGACGTTGAGTACTACCAATTCTGTCGCGAGCAGCAGCGCCCCTATTTCGGTCGAGTGATGTGGGCGTCGCAAGGGCTTCCGCTTCGTCACGTAGTGATGCAGGAACTGGTGCGTCTGGAAGCCTCCCGGCAGGGTGCGGGTCCGTTTCATATTCTTGAGGTGGGATCATGGGCCGGGGGATCGGCCATTACGCGGGCCGAGGCATTGACCCGACATCACCGAGCCAACGGTCGTGTCGTTTGCATCGATCCTTGGAAGCCGTATTTTGATGTGACGAAGCGGCCGGACGCAGCCATGTACCGCGAGATGTCCGAAGCCTTGGCCAAAGATACGATCTATGAGTTGTTTCTGCATAACATCACCACTGCCGGCCATGCGGGACTGGTTCTGCCTCTGAGAGGGGCTGCTACAGCCATGTTGCCGGCCCTTCCACGGAACTATTTCGATCTCGTCTTTGTCGACGGGGACCATTCGTATGCAGCCGTCCTGGCGGATATCAGAGCTGCGGGGGCACTCATCAAGGATGGGGGTGTCTTGTGCGGCGACGATCTGGAACGTCAATCATTCGAAATCGACCAGGCCTATGCCCGCACTCAGATCGAGTCGGACTACATTCGTGATCCACGATCGGGGCACGAATATCATCCCGGTGTCACGCTGGCCGTCGGAGAACTCTTCGGTGACGTGTCCCAAGTCGCAGGTTGCTGGGCCGTGAGAAAGCGCGGCACTCGCTGGGAACGTTTCGACATGTCGACGGTGCGTTGTTCCGAGGATCGTATTCCCGCTCACCTCATTCGTCGAGATCCAACAGGAGACCCTGAGTTTCAACGCTGGCGGGCACAACGAGTCCGATCGGCAAGGGTGGCTGTATCTATCGGAGAGAACAGCGGTCAGCAGGTCAGGACTGCTTCACCAATCGGCACAGTCTCCGTCGCCGCGCCCCGGCAACGAGCCCTCTTGATTCAATTGGATTTCCACACCTGGGCTGCCGCGCGCCCCTGGACCTATAGCGCAGCCTTCGGTGTGCGGGAAGGGTTGCAGGCGAACGGCGTCGAGTGTGTCACCGTCCCGGCCATCGCCGAACACGCCTGCTCGACGCCTGCGTCATGGGTCTACCATGCCAAGAAAGCCCTGGCCGGGCAACACTTCGAT
The DNA here is from genome assembly GCA_024998705.1 of Nitrospira sp. Classification (GTDB taxonomy): domain Bacteria; phylum Nitrospirota; class Nitrospiria; order Nitrospirales; family Nitrospiraceae; genus Nitrospira_A. The sequence goes on along the minus strand of JACOEF010000519.1, from coordinate 1,288 downwards.
CAGGTCTGGCTGTGGCTCATCCATACTCCGCTCGACCAGGCCACGCTGGAATGGGTCGCTCAATTGGCGCCGGTGCGAGTCGGCGTCCTCATGGAGTCGCTTCGCTATGATGCGGAGGACTATGCCTGGGCGCCACAGTTGAAACTTCGTGCCTCACACTTGGATACGCAGCTTCCCTATTTAACCCATGTGTTGGCGCCGGATGAGCAGGATGTCACCGAACTCCAGGCGCGGGGTTTTGCCAACGTGCTCTGGTGGCCACCGATGGTTCCGGAACGCTTCATCGTTTCCCCCACCGGTGCTCCGACCCGATCACAGGCCGTGTTTCATGGAACGCCCTATGGACGACGGCAGCATTGGATAAGCGAGTCGTCACTGAGCGGCCGCCTGTATTGCGCAAAAGGGGCTCAGTCTCTTACAAAAAACCAGCAGTTGTTCGATCAGTTGCAGCAAGTCGCGGCCCAGTATCTGGCAGAAGGCCATGTGGTCACCGACGAGGCCATTCGGGAATATGCCAAGTCGTTGCAACAGATCCGGCTCGCCGAATTCACGGAGTGGATGGGACAACTGGCTCAATGGCCTGCCATCGTGAACCTGCCGAGTCTCGCCAAATTTTATGGCGGACGGGTCATCGAAGCCATGGCGGCCGGTCGCCCAGTGATCTCCTGGGACATTCCCGGGCATCCCAGGAACAAGGGACTCTTCGAACCAGAGACAGAGATCCTGCTGTTTCCCCAGGATGATCCTCAAGCCCTTGCCGAACAGATCAACCGAATTTTGCATGATCGCGCATCTGCCGAGACCCTGGCTCAGCGAGCGCAGGGTAAGATCAAGCGGTATCACACAGCCGCACGACGCCTGCCAGGGACGTTGGAGTGGATTCGCACCGGACAGGCTCCCGACTATGGCTTGTCGGGACAGGCACATTCTTCATATGCAACCCAGACCCCGGTTCCCGTGCCGGCATCTCCATCCTTACCGGCCGCCACACGGTTGCCGACGGCAGCGCCGATTTCCCACCCATTACATAAGGTGCCTATGGACCAGAGCGCGTTTTACGTAGACCTGTTTGTGAACAAACCGGCTTGGTCGACACCCGAGCCGAACGCCGACGAAGCGGCGCGCTGGTCGAAGATCGCGTCGTTCCTTGAACATGTCGTGCGACAGGCACGGCGCGAGACTCCTGGTCGCACGCTTCGTATTCTCGATGTGGGTTGTGGCCGGGGGTGGCTGACAAATCTGGCGACAGCCTATGGAACCTGTGAGGGCATCGAGCCGGTAGCCGGTG
>JACOEF010000144.1 GCA_024998705.1 Nitrospira sp. | reverse complement strand
CGCGACGGCCGTCAAGGTCTGTATGCGACGACCGGTGGTGTCGATTGGAGGCGATCGCCCGATTATCGAGGCGGTACGCATGATGAAGGACCAGGCGACCCGGCATCTGGCGGTGACGCAGGATGGCTCGATCATCGGGGTCATCTCAGTGTCCAATATTCTGCGGTACTACTCGGGCGTGGTGTAGCCGGTCGAGCAGCGCGAATAACATATGGTCGATAGCTGATGGAAAACGGAGTAGGCGGGATCTCTTTACTAGCCGCTGGAGGTGGGACATGGGGCCAACTAAAGCCATCGTGAAAGGACAGTCGCTCCACGAGGTCGTGAGCGGCAAACTTATACGGGACGGATTTACGAATCAGCAGGCCCTGGAAGATTATGTGCGGCAGCACTATATCGTCCTGCCGGTGCGCGACCATGCCGGTCGTCCCTGGCAGCTGGACGGACAGCCCGTCTACTGCCTCCATGGGGTGCAGTATGAAACGGTCGATGATCAAAAGGTCCATCTCGTCCGGTGTCCCGATTGCGGCGGCATGGGCATCCGGGCGGATGAATTCACGGTCGAGTCCGACTGTATCCGCTGTACCGCCTGTGGTCATGAGTTTGATGCGCGCTTGGAGATGATGGAGATGTAGACGCGGAGGGGCTCGTCTGCTCAGCGTCTTTTCTCTCGCGCAACGCGTGAGCTCCAGAAGGCCCTCGCAGGGGTAAGGAGTGCGCCGGCCAAGAATGTACGCGCAGTGAGCCACTGCAGTCCCTTGAAACGGGTGCAAGAAGAAGTTCGCCGACGAGAAGCAGAACCGGTTATACTCAGGCCCCGCACCTTGTTAGGGGTGGGTGTCGGTCATGAGGCGGGTCATAGAAGAACCGGAAAGGGACGAAGGATATGGCAGGTGCAACGGGGGCTCGGCAACGCAAGACAGCAACACAGCAACAGAAAAAGGCGCCTGCGAAAATGTCCAGGAAGGCTCGTGTTCAAGAGCCGTCCGGTGCGGTGATCGTGCTGTCCGGAGCCACGCCCCTTCGCCGACAAAAGGCGGCGGAGGTGTTGGCTGATGAACTGCAGTTGCATCTGGCCAGTGTGGATCTGTCGGCGGTCGCCAGCAAACATGCGGGCGAGACGGAAAAAAATGTGAACCGCGTGTTTGACATGGCCAATCGTCATGGATCGATCCTCTTTTCGATGAGGCGGACGCGCTGTTCAGTAAGCGCACTCAGGTGCAGGATGCTCACGATCGGTATGCCAATGCCGAGGTGTCCCATCTCCTGCAGTGCATCGAGAAGCACCAGGGCCTCGTCATCCTGACGACCAACGGAAAGAGCCGCATTGAGGAAGCCTTCTCGCCCGAAAAGCCGGTGATTGTGCTGGGCGGAGCCCCAAAGAAAAAGGGTGGAACTCCAAAGGCAAAGGCTACTGCCAAGGCAAAAACCAAGCTGACACCCAAGTCAAAGCCCGTACCCAAGAAGAAGGTGACGAAAAAGAAGTGAGACGGAGCTGATCAGGTTTGTGCGTGACGGGCTTGAGCGGGTTCTGCGATGGGTATGCGCCTGCGGATGGGGAATTACGACGTCGATGCGATCAGCGCCACTTTCGCGGCGCGATCCAGTGATTTGATGGCGGCTTCACGTTGGAGGGCGGCCCCTTTGCTGTCGAGTGCTTCGGTGTACCGCACTGTGCACGGCCCACGGTGCTTAGTGTATTTCGCTCCCTTCCCGTTTGTATGAGCCTTCATGCGCCGCTCCAAATCATTCGTGATCCCGGTGTACAGACTGCCGTCGGCACACTCCAAAATGTAGACGATCCATGGCATGTGGTGCGTGCTCAGTGCGTCCCCTGTTCGAGGCCTGCATGGATCGAGGTTGTTCTGCGGGCCGACGGGATGATAGCGGAAGCCTGAGGGGGGAACAATGGTTCCCGTCCAGCGCCGGGGGCTCTGAGTGTGACAGAAGGACGGCGCAAGAAGGATCGAGCGCTGCGACTATTTGGGGGCGGCGGGGAAGAAATCGAACATGAGTGCTGAGAGCAACGCCATCAGGATGAGTGCTGCGGTCAGCGCGACCAGGAGATACTTCCGGTCGTTGCGTGCCGAATCGTGAAATCGGTATCGGCTGGATCTGTGTAGAGAGGTCGTCATACCCGTCTGTACGTCGCGGGTGCGTTCTGTAAGGGCAGTCGCTCCCCTAAGGGTTGTAATGTAGTGACTGGGACACTATGCCTGTGTGAGCCTATTGAGTGGAATAGGGATTTCCCTGATAGGGTGAGGAAATATTCCTGGGCTGAATCTGTTCAGAAATCAACTTCAACCGGGCACGCTCCCCGGTCCTGATGGCTCCTCTTACCATGATTGATCGCGAACTCGCTGCGGCAGCGATGGCCTGGAAGGACGGCAATGAAGGCAAGGCACGGGTTTGTGCGCGACGGGCGGTGGCGTCGGCCGCCGAAGCCTGGTTGGCGCGGTTTCCCGAACGGCTATGGTGCGGTGATGCGATGGAGCATTTGCGCCGGATTCAGCAGCATGAGGCCTTTCCTTTGGCGGTCCGGCAGGCAGCAGAGCGACTGAGCACCGCCGTCACCAGGCGGCATGAGGCCCCCTTCACCGACGATCCGATCAGCGATGCCAACCTGATCATCGGGCATTTGACCGCTGCTCCGTGACCGGTCCATCGCGGCCTGGTCTCAATTGCCTCCCAGCGCCGGCTATTCTTTGACGTAATGCACGCGCACCGTCTGGATCTGCCCCGCCTCGTCGACCGTCATCATTTCCGCCGCCAGTAATCCGTTGACTCTACGGTAGTAGAGCAACAGGCTGTTGACCCCTGTCAGCGTGCGTATTAATTCAAAGTGCAGGTTTGGGTAGGCGTCGAGTCCTTTTCGAAAATACGCTCGTAATGGGTCTCGCCCATGGATGGTGCCGGACGGCTCACCGGATAGCGCCGGTACGAACGGGCTGGTAAACTCCACGTCCGTTGCATAATGGTGCACAATGGCGTCCAGATCGTGCCGGTTCCAGGCGTCGATCCAGGCTTGAGCCAGACTGTCGGCCCGTTGTTCGTTCATATCGATCTGACCTTTCCTGAACGTTTGATGTGCAGAGCCTGGGCAATGCGGGTGGGATGAACAAGGGGCCGGTAAGGCTTGTGGAAAGATAAGGCGGCTCGTTCCGGTTGTGCTGGAGTCGCGAGAAATAGCATGACTCCATTCCTGGCGCAATCGCTAGCACCATCACACACGGGCCTTACGCTGATCGCCCTCTTCAAGCTGGTCAAGGGGATGGTCTTGCTGTTTGTCGGCGGGGCGCTGTTACGGCTGGTGGATCCTGAGATCGCTGCCTTCTTGGCTCCGGCGATGGATGTGTTGCATTTGCACGGCCATTCCCGCCTGGTGCATTCGCTGCTGCTGAAGATTCCCGTTGTTTCGTCCCACACCCTGCTGCTCATGGCCTATGCCAGTCTGTTGTACTCCGTCCTCTTGCTCGTCGAAGGGTGCGGCCTGTGGCTTGAAGCCTCGTGGGCCGGATATATGACCGTCATCTCCAGCAGTGTTTTTCTGCCCGTTGAATTCTACGACGTGATGAGGCAAGTGTCGGTGCTGCATGGGGCGATGCTCCTCCTCAATGTTGTCATCGTGGGGTATCTGGTTCGGCAACTCGGAGAGCAGAGGCTCCGATGAACGACCGGAAGCTGGCGTACGGGGGGGGCGATGGTGCTGTCGGTATCAGCGGCCAGGCTCACGGAGGGTGGCGAGGTAGGCGACGAGGTTGCGGATATCTTCGTCCCGGAGGAGCGTCTTGGGATACATGGCTGTGCCGGGGTGGCCGCGTTTGATCGAGTAGTAGCGGTCTTCGTCGTTCTGTGATTTCAGCGTGACGGGATTCCGGAGGTTTGCGGGCGGCGCCGGAAGCGCATCGAGCCGTTTGGCTAAGTCGGCGGACATCGGCGGGCGCCGAGCCAGATCACCTTCGATCCCGTGGCAGATCGCGCATCCACCGAGCTCATGATAGAGCTGCCGTCCGCTCTTGGCATCACCACGTAGCGAGGTATCGAGTCCGGAGATGGGGGCGGGTGGCGGCACCGTGCCGCGAATGGAAGCCCGGTACGGGAGTAACGCAAGAATCTCTTCGTCGGAAAGGGCCTCTTTCGAGAGTGGATACATGGCGGTGCGGAGATGCCCGTGCCTGATCGATTCGAACCGTTGTTTGTCGGAGGTGAGGGTGAGTGCAGCCGCCTGTCGCAAGTCGGGCGGCGCAGGGTTGAGGCGTTCGATATTCTCCCGGATGTGTGTGCTGAGCTGCGGGGGCAGGCGGTCTCGATAGCCGTCGACGCCATGGCAGGTGGAGCAGAGGCCCTTGCCGTTGAAGATTATTCGGCCTTGCCGGCATCCGCCGGTCCGATGGCCGGCTTGGTCTTGGATGGAGATCCGGCCCACAGCTGTGAACCGGCACCTAACGAAATCGCGAGACAGACTCCCCCGATGAGGGCAATTCCAGGATGGTTTCTTCGGTTCGGGCGCTGATGGGAAGATGTCGGCATGGTCAGTGTCCGGGCAGCCTGGTTGTCGGACCTGTTTCTTCCATCATAATCGAGCGAGGGGGGACAGTGCCATGCCTGATTGTGGAGAAGAGTCATGGTGCTTCGTGCGGGGGGCTGGTCACGCGCGTTAGGATCCCGGTACAATGCGCAAGAGTGAGGGACACATGATGTACACGGCGATGAATATGACAGACCACCGTCATTGCGCAGCTCTGTCGGGCTGTTTTCGCGGTAAACTTTGCGAGCAGCTCATGAACAGGCCCGGGCGTGCCGTGGCCAAGGGCGAACTCGTCTACGGCCTCGGCGATTCGGCTCAGAGTGTCTTCTTCCTTCGGCGCGGGTTCGTGAAGTTGACTTCTCTGACCGAGGATGGCCGTGAATTGATTCTCCGCCTGCATCAAACCGGAGAGGTGTTCGGCGAGCTCTGTCATTGCACCGGGGAGCGTCGCGAACGGGCCGTGGCGATGGAAGACAGCGAGATCGTCGAATTGAACTTCGATGAATTTGTGGCGCATCTGCAGAACAATCGTCCCGCCTTCCTACTGTTTCTCTCCAACGTCGCGCAGCAGCTGTCGGCGGCCTATGACCAGATCCAGACCCTCTCGTTCAGCAGCACCATGGAGCGATTAGTGCGGACGCTGGGTCGGCTGGCCGATGAATTCGGCGAGCCGGACGGCGAATGGGTGCGGCTCACGCATTATTTCCGACAGGACGATCTGGCGCAGATGAGCGGCGCGCGCCGGGAAGTGGTCTCGACCCTCCTCAACCAATTGCGCGAGCGGGGCCTGATCAATTACGCCCGGAAGGACGGGTTGCTGATGCATCGTGCCGGTCTCGACGGATTTTTGAGTTCTGCGGAAAAGATGCCTGCCAATCTCAGCGATTCCGGCTTCTAGGCCAGCAATTCTTCCCGTAATGTTATCCCGCTAACTGACAGGCTTGCCTCCGTTCTCTATCCTTGCCTATCGATACTACTGCCGGTGTTGGTTGATCCGGCGCGCTATTACTATTTTCCAAAGGAGAGTTATCATGCAGAAGCTGGTTCGAGCGTTGCCTGTGTTCCTGTTGGCCCTATCCCCGATTGCTTGTGCCCATTCGACTGAGTCGCCTGCCGCAACGGTGTCCCCGTCGGCGACGGCGCACCTGGCCAAGGTGGCGGAGACCAAGGCCGTGCTTCGGGATCTCTGGCTCGGCCATATCCTGTCCATTCGCAATGTTGCCGTGGCGACGATGGATAAAAATGCGCCTGCGCGGAGCGCGGCCGAAGCGGGTGTGGTCGCCAATGCCGAGCAGATTGCCCGGTCGATCGAGCCGTTCTACGGCAAGGCGGCATCCGACAAGCTCTTTACTCTGTTGGCCGCTCACTATGGCGCCATTCGTGATCATTTGGATGCGACCGTGGCAGGATCGGCGAGCCAGCAGGAGGCGGCCGTGAAGGCTCTCACCGCGAATGCGGCAGAGATTTCGACGTTCCTCAGCGGTGCCAATCCGAATTTGCCGAAGGATACGTTGATGGGACTGCTCATGGCCCATGCCGCGCATCACCTCACGCAGTTTCAGCAGTTGAAAGACGGAGACTATGTCCATGAGGCGGAGACCTGGACGGGTATGAAGCAGCACATCTACGTGGTGTCCGATGCGCTGACTCAAGCGTTGGCAGCGCAATTTCCTGCGAAATTCTAGCAGGTCGCGGGTAGGTTCTCAGCATCTCCTGACAGAGCCGACTTTCACGGCTCATTCTTTCGGAGGCCGGGCCCAGCAGCCGGAGAGCGAATGTTCCGCTCCCCGGCTGCGCTCGACACAATTGTTGCCGGGTATCAGGCTTGTTGCGGTCTGTCTCGTCTTGTCGTTCCCGCACTCATCCTCGGGTTGGGCGTTTCCATCATCCGGGCCTCTGCTCAATGATACGTACTAATGGTTTTCTTTGCGCGCCGTTTTGTGGCGGGAATGTCGCCTGAGTGTGCGCCACGTATCGCGCCTCTTCTGCCTTACGCCGAGGCACGCTTTTTCTTGAAAATGGTACGGCGACTTGCCTAGAGTGCACCGGTCAAAAATGTATTACCATCAGAGGAGGGGCAGTATGCGCAGGATTCGTGAGCAGTGTGTGTTTGGTGGGGCGGGGGTGCTGAGCGTCTTGCTGAGCCTGGCCCCCGCACTCTCTCAGGCCGCCGAGTGGGTTCGTGAGGGTATGGCCGAAGAGGGGAAGTTCACGGCAGGTTTTCGTGTGGGGCCGAGCTTCACCACGCAGAGTGCCGGGGTGTCGACGGCTGGTCCGGCGCTGAATTTTCAAGGCATGTTCGGGCTGAACAAGTGGTTTCGTCTCGGTATGATGTTGGAGTGGGAAAATCATGGGATTGATTCGCCACGAAACGGCTCTCTCAATACCATCACGCTTCTCCCGGTGAATCTGGAGTATCGGCCCGGGCATTTCGGCAACTTCATCCCGTATTTCACCACCGGTCTTGGCGTGAATATCAATACGAAGGATGTTCAAGATACGTTTGCCTGGCGAATCGGTGGTGGTATCGATTACGCGTTGACCAACCTTGTCCAGGACGCGCCGAAGGGCCTCATGTTGAATATGGATGCGGCCTGGAAGCGCAATCACCCCCAGAGTGACGGGTCCACCATGGGCCTGATTTTCGGTGTGCGCCATACCTTCTAACTCAGTCCTCGAACTTTCGAACGAGTCCTCGCGCGGGAATCGCGCTATCCGTGGGCAGCCAGTAACGGTTCAGCCGTTACTGGCTGCCGTAGCGGTTGCGCCCTGATTTCTTCAATCGCTTCTTCGAGCGATCAAGCGCGCGCGGCTCGCAGCCTGCCGATGAACCTGCGAACATTGCTCTGAAATGGCTGTCGGGTATGTGAGGGCTGTGAGAAGGCTCCCGGCTGGTTGTTGCCTGTGCTGCGTGCGCGAGAGGGCTGAGCGGTGGGCGATGGATGTGGTTCGTGCGGGTGGTCGCGTAAGCACGTGGCGGTGCGGGAATCTCCCCGCGATCAGCCGCCGGTGGGCTCGTGTCGAAGATATTCGCGGAGGAGATCCCGCCAGGTGATGATGCCTTCAAGATGCCTGTCCGTGGTGACGACGGGGAGGCAGGACACGCGATGCTCCAGCAGGAGTTGTGCGGCGGCTTCCACGGTCGTGTCGGCGGTGACCGTGATGAGTGTCCGGCTCATGATTTGATGGGCGCGTTTGTTGAGCGTCGCCCGGTCGCGATCGGTTTCGGACAGCTTCCCGATGTTTGGGCTCACAGCCTTCAGCAGGTCGCGATCTGAAATGATGCCGAGGAGCGTCGGGCCCTGCACGACCAGCAGGTGGTGGAAATGATGTTCATTGAAGAGTTCACGGGCTCGAGCAAGGGAATCGTCCATGGTGACGGTCACGGCTCGTGTCGACATGATAGTGCGAACTGTCGGTGGTGCGATGGTGTCGGGACAGGCTATCGGGGGAGGCAGTGTCGGGGAATTGTCGGGACCTGGTTGGGACATGGACGGATCTCGTGGGCAGCAATGGAATGCGCGCAGTGGTCTGCGTTCCCGCGCTGGCTCTCTTATCGGTCGCCGGGCGTCCATTCTTGAGAGATTGGAGCGGCTTGCGTGGGGTGGGATGGAGGCTGAAAGATCGGATTGAATGGCCGGTCGCGAATGACTAGTGAGCGGTCGGGTCTCACCATGGCGCCCCGCTTCTTGCTGAGAGGGGGGTGCTACTGCCCCTGATCTGGCTCCGCAGGGGCGGGATTTTCCGATGGGTCGCCCTGATGGAGAGCGCGGTCTGTCAGTGGTGCGGGAGCCGGCCACAGAGTCTCTGCTGTTTCATTTGGCCCCGATGTGTTATAAGCTGTCTGTTTCTCTCGCCGATTAGACATGTTTCAGTGCAGTGTATCGCAGAATCAATCCAGACCTTCGCGGATCGTACGATCATCAGACCGTCAGTTCCGAGAGGATTCACAGGGGGAATGTACTAGGATGAGCAAGAAGGAAATCGATGCAGCGCGACGACTGATGAGCCTGATG
>JACOEF010000652.1 GCA_024998705.1 Nitrospira sp. | reverse complement strand
TGTGCCTCGGCTTGGGAGGCCATATTGCCCTTGCCGTGGTGCTACACGCGCCAGACTTGTGGCCCTGGAGCAAAGCGTGGCTCTATGGATTACTCTCGGGCTTCGCGCTCTATGTCGTGGTTCAAGTCATTCGCTCACTCTGGTGGATTTTTCGCGGCAGAAACGCCGAGGAAACGGAACCCCCTGAGGATCAGCGGATCGGCCATCCCTGAATTCAACCAGGCAGGCCTCTCCGGGTTGCACCACATCCCCCTCCCTCAGTAAAATAGCAACCATGCAGCCACGCTCGAACAGACCCGCACCACCCAACTGGCCTCCACGCGCCACACGATCGCGCCCCGCACCTTCACAGCCTGGGCACCGGCCAACGGACCAATATGATTCGTTTAACGCCTCCCTGCTGTATTGCGGGAAATGTCGCCAGGCGACCCCCACTCGGCAACGCCTGCTGCTTGTCCTGCCGACAGGCAATCTCTACGAATACCTCTGCGCTCAATGCGGAACCTCAACCGGCTCAAAGACGGAAAGTGCGTCGGCCGAGGGCGGACTGCTGACCCCGTAGCCATTCTCGCCGGAATCCACAGCCAGGCGCGTGAGGACTGCACGCACTCAGGTCATACACCGTAGATGAATTGGGATCAGCACTGCCCATGGCAACGCACGTACACCGGCCAGGGAGGCTCACGTCGAAGAGGACGAGTCTGAGGAAGGGGAACTAGGAAACCTGCTCCAGAGGGATACCTTCGTCGATCAGCATGACGGGAATGTCTTCTCGTACGGGATAGAGGATTTTATTGTCGGACCGGATCAATCCTCCATCCAGTTTTTCGGTGACGGGCTTTTGCGCTTTGTTCTTGAGCATCCCACGCTCAATTGCGCCATTCACCTTTTGAATCAACTGATCGTCGGCAAGCGTCACGACTTGTTTCGTTTCGGGGCAACACAGAATCGCCAGCAGGTCCTTGTCCACATTCGCCTTTTTCCCTAGCGCATCGCTCACAGTATCTCTCACAATCCCACCCGAGCGGGTGACTGAATGGTTACGGGGAAGATAGTCCAAATGAATCGCTAGATCAAGAAGATACCAAATCCAACCTCGTTCCGTTATCGTAAATAACCTATTCCCCCCTCACTCACCAATAGCGGGACGCGGCGTGACTTCTTCTCATCGGCTCGGACGCATCTTCCTCACAGGACTCCTCGTGCTGCTCCCGGCATGGACGACATTTCTCATTTTGGCCGCACTGTTCGAAACACTGGATTCCTTCTTGCTCGATCTCATCGGGCGGCAAATCCAGCCCTACGCCCCGGGCCTCGGCCTCTTGCTGCTCGTTGGAATGGTACTCACTATCGGGGCGATTGCAACACAGGTCATCGGACAACGAATGGTACGGTGGACCGAGACCGTCCTCGAACGGATTCCGTTGATTCGCAGTATTTATCTCACGCTCAAAGGCATGACGGACTTGCTGAACTACCGGGCACGCTTCGGGCAAAGTACCGTAGTGGCATTCCCCTGCCCCCGCGACGGACTCTGGGCGCTAGGCTTCGTCATGGGCCCGCCGCCACCGGCACTTCAGATCGCCCCGATGGTCGAGTTGGTCATGGTCTTCGTCCCTACCGCCATTCATCCCTTCACCGGATACTTGGCGATGATCCCCAAAACGCAGCTGCGTCCACTGAACCTGCTGCCGGAGGAAGCATTGAAGCTGGAGTTTTCCGCGGGATTGTATCGCCCCTTACCAGGTTGGCTCACAGCCCCGACACGCAACGAGTCATGACGCTTGCCGATCACCTCACCGTCCGTCCGGCAACCCTGGACGACCTGGACACACTCACGGCATTCAGCGCCGCCATGGCACAGGAGACTGAACAACGAACGCTTGATGCCACACTCCTGCGACAGGGAACTCGAGCGGTCCTCGAACAGCCTCAGCACGGCCGGTTTTACGTCGCGGACTTGCGGCAAGCCTCTCCGCTCGATACAGTAATCGTCGGACAACTACTCATCACCTATGAATGGAGCGATTGGCGAAACGCTCAGTTCTGGTGGATCCAAAGCGTATACGTGCACCCCGCA
>JACOEF010000362.1 GCA_024998705.1 Nitrospira sp. | reverse complement strand
TTGGCGACGAATGGGGAAGCAGGTCTCCGAGGGAGCGAAATCCAAGCCCCAGCCCGTTACAAACCTCGACCTGCCGGTCGAAACGGTTCTTGGTGTGAATCATCTTGCGCAATGTTCCGAGTGCCACCCGGCCCCACGCAGCGATGTGGAACACCGACAATGGATAATCGGTGCCGAAGAGCAGCCGTTCGTGCACGTCGGGATATCGGCGTAGGTGTAAGAGCATGCGGATACGGTTCGGTAACGTGAGGGCGGAAATATCCGCATAGAAATGCGGATACCGTTGCACGAGGTCGCGTAGGGTCGGCAGAAACTTCTCATAGAGGATCAATCCGTAGCTGCAGGCGTGGGCTGCGATGACGGTGGAGCCTTCATCCAGCGCCAGGCGCAACCGGTCCGGGTCACCGACGGACTGGTCTTTGCCGATCAGACTGAATTCGTAGCCGACATGACTGAGAAACGGCAATCGGCGCTCGGCCAGGGCGCGGTAGAAGGGTTTGTATTTCGGGTGTGCCGGGTCGAATTGCTTCGCGTTCGGCAAGACCTTCACCAGGACCGCGCCAGCGTCCGCACAGCGGTGGACTTCATCGATGGCGTCGCGCCGTTGCGGGTTGATGGAGACGCCTGCCAACAGCTCCTTGGGATGGGCCTGTGCGGTCTTGAGTACATAGTCGTTGCCGATCAGAAAGTCCGTGTGAGTCTGATTGAGCCGGCCGTTCTGGTCATAGACCCCGTCCATGCCGAGAATCACGGCCTTCTGCACGCGGCGCGCGGCCTTCAGTTCCGTCAGCAGGTCGGCGAGATATTTCTGATTTGCGTCGCGTGGCTGGTCCGGTGCGAGGTCGTGCTTCCACAGCAGGAACCGAAACAGCGGGCTCTTGAGCATTTTGGACGAGATGTAACAGCCGTTGTCGCCATCGGGCAGGGCCGCTAAATGCACATGGCAGTCGATCAGTGTCTTTCCCTGCGGCCTGGCTTTCGGGGGTGGCTCGCGCCGCTGGTTGTTCGTCTCTCGTTCCTCGTGCGTCACGAATTTCCCTTCATGCCCCCAGCCGTTCCAACGCGATTCGCTTGAGGGCTCTGAGATCCAGTTTGCCCGTTCCCAGGATCGGGAGTGCCTCGACTTTGAGGCAATGGGTGCGCGAGGGAAGGAACAGATTGGGAAGGCCGTCCGCCGCCGCTTTGGCCAGGATGGCTGGAATCCGGTCTTCGGTGAGCGTATGGAGTACAGCCAACTGTTCCCCTTTGCGCTCATCCGGTATCCCGGTGACGGCAAAGACTTGCAGCTCTTCGCCGGAGGCCAATTGGAGGGCGTCCTCCACCCGTCGGTGCGGCACCATTTCACCGCCGATTTTTGAGAAACGCGACAGGCGATCCGTGATGGTCAAAAACCCATCGTCATCGAGTGTGGCGATGTCCCCGGTAATATACCAGCCGTCACGGATCGCTTGGGCGGTCAAATCTTCGCGGCCCAGATAGCCGTTCATCACATTCGGCCCTTTAACGAGCAACATGCCGGCTGTGCCGGTCGGGAGAATGGCAAAGCTGTCCGGATCGACGATGCGGACTGAGACGCCGGGAAGGGGTTGGCCGACCGTGCCACGACGGGAGGCCGGTTGGTAGAATCCGGCGGCCCGGAAGTCGGGGCAATTCACAGCAATCACCGGGGCGCATTCAGTGACGCCATAGCCCTCGATCGGGCCGATGCCGAACCGGTCTTGGAATGATTGGCAGAGGCGAAGGGGCAGTTTCTCCGCCCCCGTGAGAACCACTCGCAGCGTGCTGAACTGTTCCGGGGTGCAGCGACGCTGATAGAGCTGAAGAAAGGTGGGGGTGCAGACCAGAAATGTCAGGCGGTGTTTGGCGCAGAGTTCCCCGATGGCCGCCACATCGAGCGGCGAGGGGTGAAAGACGGTCGCGGCGCCGCTGAGTGCGACGTACCAGAAGACCAGATAGCCGAACGAATGGAAGAGCGGGAGGATGCCCAGAATTCGATCCTCCGCATCCAAGGGGAGCACTTGCGAGACAGCCTGCACATTTGCGTCGATGCTGAAGTGGGTGAGCATGACGCCCTTCGGCTCGCCGGTGCTTCCGCTGCTGAAGATGATGGTAGCGAGGTGATCCATCGTCACGCGCTCAGTCTGACCGCAGGCCGATTCGATGAGGCGAAGCGGGGCGAGTAGGGCGAGGGCGGCCGCGGCGGCTTTCTGCCACGTGCCGATGGTGGCGCCGATGTCTTCCAGCCAGAGTATCGCCGGTCCCTCCGGGAGTTCGAGTTTGGCTTTCTCGATGAACTTGCGACTGGTGACGATGGTTCGCAGTTGCGCCTGGCGGACGGCCGATTCCAGTCCGGCTTTCCCCACGGTGTAGTTGAGGTTCACGCAGGTGCGGCCCGCGAGTGTGGCGGCGACTGTCGTCAGCGCCCCTGCCACGGTGGGCGGTAACAGCAGGCCGACATTCTGTTGTCCCTGCCAATGGGTCTTCAGCGCGCGAGCCAGGGCAATCGAGCCGATCAAGGCCTGGAGCGAGGATACATGTGGTTTCGTCGCATCGGCCATCGCCAGGCGGAAGGGATGCCGACGCATGGTGCTGATGAAGGCCTGGTGTAACGGGCGCCTGGCCGGTTTCCGTAGTTGCCAAGCGGTTTCGCCGAGTTCGAGAACGAGGCGGCGCAGTTCGTGTGCGGGCGTCTCGGCTGGAACCGGGGCGCCGAAGGAGACGGTGACTGGATAGGGAATACGCTCCGGCCGTTTGGTGACGAATCGTCCCCCGACAAAACTAAAAATGCTGCCCCAGACGCGATCCAAATGAACCGGCACAACCGGCACTGTGCGCCCTTTGACGATCCGTTCGAATCCGCGGCGAAACGGCAAGAGGTTGCCGGTGCGGGTGATTTGACCCTCAGGGAAAATGCAGACAAGGTCGCCAGCATCGAGCGCATGACCAGCCTCGCGTAAGGCGCGAAGAATCACACGGGGACCGCCGTCGGACGAAATCGGAATCACCTGCAACGCCTTCATGAATGGTTTGAAGAGCCGGTGATTGACGTATTGGGCATCGACGATGAACCGGATGGGACGATCCAGGCTGGCGATCAGCAGAAAACCATCGACGAAGGAGATGTGGTTGGGGATGAGCAGGGCGCCGCCCGTTACCGGCACGTGCTGCTGTCCGACGATACGCAACCGGTAGATGGTATTCGTCAGCAGCACGAGGACCAGTCGCAGGAACGTTTCAGGCATGAGCCACATCGCCCAGGCCGTTCCGATTGTGGTGGCGAGAGCGGTGGCGAGGAAATGCCGACGGTTGAAAGGCCCGCGTTGGCCAGGACGCCGCCGCTCAACGAACCCAGCAAAATGCCGGTAAAGACACAAATGGTTTCGAGAGCAATGACCGATCCCCGCCGGTCGTGGGGCGCACGCCATTGCACCAGGGCATTGATGGGAATGAAGATGAGCGCACTCGACATGCCCAAGGCGATCATGAGCGCGAGGGTGCCGCCGAACGGAGGCGTCCACCAGCCGAGGATCAGGAGGAAGGTGGCGACGCCGGCCGCTCCCATGGGCACCAGCCCGTATTCAACCCGAGAGCGGGAGAGCCGACCAACGACAAGTGCTCCCATCCCGATGCCTACCGAGATCAAGGCGGAGGGGACGGTCGCCAGCGCATCCGAGAGGTTCAGTACGGCTTTCGCATAGACCAGCACGTTCTGGACGACCAGGCTGGCGATGGTCCAGAAAAACACCGCCCCGGTGATGGCGAGGCGCAACAGACGATCTGCCTGCAAGGCCGAGAAGGCTCCGCGCAATGTGTCGAATAGTCCGCCCACCGCGCGCGCGGGCGGCACCGGTGGAACGGCCCAGGCTGCGGCGAAACCGCCCAGGGCCAGCAGGGTCAACGCGAAGGGAGCCAGCCAGGGTTGTGTGCCGGCACCGGCCAAGAGGAAACCTCCGGCAGTCGTACCGGTCAGGATGGCCAGGAAGGTGAACAGCTCCAGGACGCTGTTGCCCCGCGCGAGTTGTTCGTGCCGGAGCAGTTCGGGAAGAATGCCGTATTTGGCCGGACTGAAGATCGCGCTGTGCACGCCCATGCAGGCGAGCACGATGAGTGCCCAGTGGCCTCCGGTCGGGTTTGCCAGCAGGGCGAGGGTTGCGGCGGCCATGAGGAGGACCTCCACCGCTTTCATGGTGAGGATGACGCTGCGTTTACTGATGCGATCGGCACAAAACCCAGCTACGAAGGATGTCAGCACGAGGGGAAGCGTAAAGACGACCATGGCGAGGGTCGTCTGGGTCTGGGATGCAGTTTCCAGATGCTGGCCTGGCGCGAGGGTGGCCGTGGCGGCCCGGATGCCCAGGAGTGCCACCATGAATTTCCAGGCGTTGTCGTTGAAGGCCCCGCAAAACTGTGCGATCAGGAGTCCGCGCAAGGGAAGCCGGTCTGGTGAGGGGGCGGGCTGGGAATCGATAGGAACCTCCTGTACTTGCGTGCCGCTGTCCGTGAACGGCATGGCTGCCGCAGTGTGCCGAAATTGTTGAAATGATGCAATGCGCTATCGTGACGTCGTCGGTGGACTTTCTATCGGTAGCCCTTCGAGCGCCATGATCCGCAGCGCATTGGTGGTGGGGCAGGGGCCTGGTTTCAATCGATAGTCGAAGTGCAATGCGCCTTCCGCCACGGTTTCCTGGAAGTGCACGTTGGTGACCTGAGGAAGTTGGGTTTCCAATTCAGCCAGTTCGAGATCGTGCGTGGTGACCAAGCCGAACCCGTTTCCGCCTGCCAGGGCGGCGATGAGGGCGCGTCCTCCGATGAGCCGTTCCCGGTTGTTGGTCCCTTTGAACACCTCATCGATCAGCCAGAGCACGGGTGGTCCCTGGAGATCCCGCGTGCTGTCGAGGATGGTCTTGAGCCGTTTCACCTCGGCATAAAAAAATGAGAGGCCGCCGTCGAGGGAGTCGTCGACTCGAATGCAGCTGCCGATGCGCACCAGCGACCAATGGAAGGACGTGGCACACACCGGAGCCCCTGCCTGCGCGAGACAGGTGTTGATGCCGATGGTTCTGAGAAAGGTGCTCTTCCCTGACATGTTGGAGCCGGTCACGAGAAACATGCGTCCGCGCCCCTGAAATACGATGTTATTGGCCACTCGGGCCTTCGCGGAGATAAGTGGGTGGGCCAGTTCCTGTGCATCGAGGATCGGTCCGGCACCGTTGGGATGACCGGAC
This sequence comes from Nitrospira sp., assembly GCA_024998705.1. Classification (GTDB taxonomy): domain Bacteria; phylum Nitrospirota; class Nitrospiria; order Nitrospirales; family Nitrospiraceae; genus Nitrospira_A. The sequence continues at coordinate 2,762 of JACOEF010000362.1, read as the reverse complement.
TTATCTGACTGCTGTAGTGAAGGCCAGGGGTAGTCCGGGTGCAGGTAGGCGAATGTCGCCAGGGCGGCGGCGGCGTCCAATTCGGCCAGCAGTTCGAACCATTGCGGCGCGACGGCGGCAATCCTATCTTGTAGGTGCTGCAGATGATAGGTGTGGTAGAGATCCCAGGGGCCGACGGCGTTGATGAGGTAATGCACCAGCGGGGGGGCCCGCACGCTCAGCCGGTTCATCAGGGAGGCGGCCCGCTTCAGCGAGGTGGAGGGACGGGTGTGCTGTTGCAGGAGCGGCCGGCACAGTTCCGCCAGCCGTGGGGTGGCACGGTAGGATCGCCGCTCCAAATATCCCAGGACTGCGCTGAGCCGCTCCAGTTGCCGGTGCAACGATTGGGCATGGTCGAAGATTTCTTCCGAGCGGCTGCGAACGGAGAGAAACAGGATTGCATAGACCCCGAACGACAACATCCAATAGTTGCCGATTCCGTAGATGAGATCGGCCAGCATCAGTCCCGCCGTCGTGAGGGCCAGGAGCGTTTCGGTTACTAACATGGGGATGAAGCTGGGACTGTCGACCCGCTTCTGGAGCACAGCGAGGAGTCGTCGGCCGTCGATATCGGCGTCTTCAACCGCCTGCGCTTCCAAGGACAACCGGTCTCTGAGCAGGGAAAGCGGCGTCAATTCCCTGGTGAGAGCCTGCCGGTGTGTCCATTGCGTCGATTGCGGCGGTTGATCGAAGAACCACGATGCGAGCCGTTCCTGTCCCTGCGACGAGATGGTGGTGTTGATGAGGTGCAGGAGTGAATGCGGGCCGGCAAGGTCGAGGTCGGTGGCGTACCCGTGCCGTTCAGGCACCGCGACCGGGCGAAACGGAATGTCGTCCCAGCTTAGGCGCATGCGCGCGAGGTGCACCTGTTTGATGCCCTGCCAGCGGCGGAGCCGGTGCAAGCGATCTTCGAGCCTGTTATGATACCAGGCCACTATGAGGAATAGCAGGACGCTGCATGCGAGTGTGGCGTTGCCGAGCAGGGTCCATCCCAGTTTATGTGGAATGATGGAGCCGAAGAGTCCGGCGGCAAAAATTGTGAGGCGCCAGGTGGTGAACCGTTGGCTGACGCGGCGGCCATCCGTTTCTATTCGTGTCAGGCGGCGCAGCATTCCCACCAGACTCTGTTCTCGCGCCGGCAAGCATTGTGATGGCGTGGCATCTGTGTTGGGTGTCATCGTACCGCTGACGATACTGGGAGTCTGAGATGGCGTCAACCTCGAAGACAAATGATTGTACGGCGGATGTATCCGCCACGTCGGGTCCAGGCGACTGGATCCAAGTCGATGTGCAGACCTCGCTGGATGCCGGTGAACTTCTCGGGATGCTGAACGATCCGGAGGTGACCGGAGCGTGGCAGGAACAGGACTGGATCCATCTGTATTGGCCTGCGGCCCGTTGCGGACCGGATACGTGGCAAGGCCTGAGGCTTGCGTTAACCCAGCTGGGGCATCCCGAACCGGCCGGCGCGATCACGATCAATCGTCTGGCGGACCAAGATTGGAATGCTCAATGGTCGCGTTTGGTGGAGCCGATCAGAATCGGGCAGGTGGTCATCAGGCCAAGTTGGAAAACGGTGGCGCTGAACCTCGGCGACATCGAATTGATCATCGACCCCAAGCAGGCGTTCGGCACCGGCCACCATGCAACGACCCAACTGCTGATCGACTGGCTTCAAGAGGTGGTGATGCCCACGGATCGCGTGCTGGATGTGGGAACCGGCAGCGGTGTGTTGGCGATGGTGGCGCTCCGGCTCGGGGCCGCGGAGGCGGTTGGGGAGGATTTCGATCCGGTGGCGATTGAGTGCGCGCGAGACTATGCTCAGGTCAACGGGTTCGATGCCCGACTGACGTTGGCGGTGGAGTATGCCCAGACGCAGAAGCCGCATCACGGATTCGAGCCTACTCTGGTCCTCGCCAATTTAGACCGGCAGACCCTGCTCAATGCCGCGGAGACACTCTGTGGATATGCCGCAGGCGGCGCGCGCCTGCTGCTGTCCGGTCTGTTGGCCGATCAGCGGGTTGAGATTGAAGCCGCCTATGCCGAGCATGGAGTCTATGTGAGGGCTCTGAGAGAACGTGATGGGTGGATCGCCCTGGAAGCGAGCGGTATGGAGTCCTGTGATGGCGGGCTCTGCTCCTGACGATCAGGTACCCCAACGGCTGATTCCATACGTGCATCAGGTGAGCCTGTCCGGCGGCGGGGTGCCGAAGTCGGCTGCGCTGTCTGCGCAGGTGACGTGTGATGGATTAGTCGGCGATCGTCAACGCAACCGGAAGTATCACGGCGGGCCGGATCGGGCCGTGTGCCTGTTCTCCCTGGAGGTCATCGAAGCGCTTCGCGCGGAAGGTCATTCGATCGGGCCTGGGTCGTCCGGGGAGAATCTCACGCTGGCAGGGCTCGACTGGTTCCTCATGCGGCCTGGCGATCGACTTCGAATCGGTGAGCAGGTGCAGCTGGAGATCACGAGTTATACGACACCCTGTCGACACAATGCGCAGTGGTTCAAGGGCGGGGACTATGAACGAATTGACGAGGAGTCGCACCCCGGATGGAGTCGGCTGTATGCGCGGGTTCTTCACGAAGGGACGGTGCGGCCTGGCGATCGCGTGGTGGTGGAACGAACGAATGAAGCAGGCAGGTTGATCGTATGAAGCGAGTGCTGGAACCGGAACTGATGGACGATGCGGCTCAGGCCCGCGCCTATGCGAAAGCGGATTTCG
>JACOEF010000021.1 GCA_024998705.1 Nitrospira sp. | reverse complement strand
CGATTCGATCGGCTAATCCGACAATTGGGGCGAGTTCAATCGACCCGTACAACTTCACCAACTCGACCGGCACCCCACGCTGGTTGAAATAGCGTTCGGTCACATTGGGGTACTTCGTCGCCACACGAATCTTCGAGGACCATCGGTCCGGCGAGGGCTGCCCCTGCAGCGCGGCGACCGAGATTCTACACGCTCCGACCTTCAAATCCAACGGCTCATAGACGTCGCTGCCTTGCTCCAGTAATACGTCTTTCCCCACCACCCCGACATCGGCCGCCCCATGCTCGACATAGGTGGGCACATCAGTCGGCCTGACGATCAGGAACGTCGCATCGTTGGAGGAGCAGGCAAACACCAACTTCCGGCTTTCTGTCGACAGACCCGGGCTATGGTAGCCGGCCTGCTTCAAGAGGTGCAGGACGGGCCCCAGCAACTTGCCCTTGGACAGCGCAATGGTCAGCCCCTGAGACTTTTGACTGTGCGATTTCGTCGCCCCCACGGTCACTTCCCCTTTCTTCGCTCGACGCTGGCGCCCAACGCCGTGAACTTCTCTTCGAGACGCTCATAGCCTCGATCGAGGTGGTAGACCCGCGAGACTTCTGTCGTACCCTCGGCGGCAAGCCCCGCCACAATCAACCCGGCACTGGCGCGAAGATCCGAGGCCATCACCGGCGCACCAGTGAGCCGTTCTTTTCCCGTAATGACCACCCGGTTACCTTCGACTCGAATATCCGCACCCATGCGGCGCAACTCCTCGACATGCATGAACCGGCTTTCGAAAATCGTTTCTGTCACGACGCTGGTCCCTTCAGCCACCGACATAAGGGCAACAAACTGCGCCTGCATATCAGTAGGGAAGCCAGGATGTGGGCTCGTGCGTACATTCGTCCCCTTCAAGCGCCCGGCGACCTTGAGGTGGATCCGCTCTTGTTCCTCGCGGAGCTCCACGCCACTCTCCCGCAACTTCACCAACAACGGCTCCATGTGCTCAGGGCGACAACGATCGACCAGCACATCGCCGCCGGTAATGGCACCGGCAACGAGGTAGGTGCCCGCCTCAATTCGATCGGGAATCACGGTATGATCCGCGCCGTGCAGCGCGGTCACTCCCTCGATCGTAATCATGTCCGTGCCCGCCCCGGCAATGCGCGCCCCACGTTTGACGAGAAAGGCTGCGAGATCGGTAATTTCAGGTTCCTTCGCCGCGTTTTCGAGCACCGTCGTTCCCTCAGCCAGGACGGCGGCCATCATCAGATTCTCCGTACCGGTCACGCTGGGCGTGTCGAAGTAAATACGAGCCCCTTTCAGGCGACGTGCGGACGCCTTGATATAGCCGTGCTCGATTTCGACGGTCGCGCCCATTTTTTCCAGACCTGCCAGGTGGAAGTTGACCGGTCGAGACCCGATCGCACAACCGCCTGGAAGCGACACCTTCGCCTCACCCAACCGAGCCACGAGCGGGCCCAGCACCAGCACAGAGGCGCGCATGGTGCGAACAAGATCATACGGCGCTTCCGTGGAGGCAATCGCTTGGGCCTGCACAATCGTCTGATCCGCCTCCTGTGCGACCGAGATTCCCAGCATGCCGAGCAACTTCCCCATCGTCAGCACATCGACGACCCGAGGCATATTCGAGAGCACACATTCGCCGCCGCCCAGAATGGTCGACGCGAGAATAGGCAGCGCGGCATTCTTCGCCCCGCTGATGCGGACTTCGCCGTGTAACGGCCTGCCACCCTGGATAATGATTTGGTCCATACGAATGAGGAAAAGACGACCTGCCCGATGCCGATTGCCTACAATTCCACCACGCTACAAACTCGGTCCTGCCGCCGTTTTCTCGAGGCAAACGACGCGATCGATACCAGCCTCGTCCTGCAGAACACCGTCGGTGCGAAACCATCCGCTGTTCTCGGCCTCGCGACAGACAGTCGCCGCCTGGCCAAGCCCCCCTTCCATCAGCAGCATACCCCCAACCTTCAAATACGTCGGCGCTTGCTGGATGAGGCGACGGTGGACATCCATACCATCAGGTCCACCGGCCAACGCCACACGCGGCTCGAAGCACCGAACTTCCGGCTGAAGCATCGCCAGATCGAGATCTGCGATATACGGGGGATTTGAAAGAACCACACCGACCTGACCCACCAGCCCACGTTCGGCCAACGGCGCTAGGAGATCTCCCTGCACACATTCGATTCGGGCACCCAACCCATGCTGCTCCATATTCGCCCGCGCCACAGTCAATGCCTCGGCCGAGACATCGATCGCCAGCACTCGCGCCTCCGGTAGGGCCGACGCCACCGACACGGCCAGACCACCGGACCCGGCCCCAACATCCACCACTATGACGGTCAGATTCTGCCTGCACCGACGGATCGTCTCTTGAACCAACAACACACTCTCCGGACGCGGGATGAGGACAGATGAGGTAACGCGGAATTCTCGCCCGCAAAACTCCTGCGTGCCAAGTACATACTGGAGCGGCTCACGATTGGCGCGCCGCGCGACCAGGGCCTGCACACGCGCAGAGTCCGCGTCCGGCACCTGACGTTCGGCGTTCACCCGCTGCATGAGCGGCGACAGCTTCAGCACATACTCCAACAGCCAGGCCGCCTCCAATGCAGGCTGCTCGATACCGGCCGCCCGAAGACGCCCTTGAGCCTCAACCAATAACGAGCGAATGGTCACGACCGACGAGGCAGCCATGTCGAGCTTGTGCGCGCTCATTTGGCTTCCAGGGAGGCGAGATGGTCATAGTGCGCGCGTAGCGCCTGAACAATTTCATCCAGATCCCCAGCCAAGACTTGATCGAGCTTATGCACCGTTAAACCGATGCGATGATCGGTCACACGGTTTTGGGGGAAATTGTACGTGCGGATCTTTTCACTCCGATCACCCGTTCCCACCTGCGATTTTCGATTTTGTGCGATCTCCGCATCCTGCTTTTCGCGCTCAGCCTCGACGATGCGTGCCCGCAAATTCCGCATGGCTTTGGTTCGATTCTTGAGCTGAGACCGCTCATCCTGACAGCTCACGACCACGCCGGTTGGAATGTGGGTGATGCGGACCGCCGAATAGGTCGTATTGACACTCTGCCCGCCCGCACCTGACGAACAAAATGTGTCGATACGCAAATCCTTCGGATCGATATGCACCTCTACTTCGTCCACCTCCGGCATCACCGCTACGGTCACGGTCGAGGTATGAATTCTCCCGCTCGCTTCAGTAGTGGGCACTCGCTGAACGCGGTGCACTCCACTCTCATACCGAAGCCGACCGTATGCGCCCTTCCCTTCGAGCAACGCAATTACCTCCCGGTAACCACCGATCCCTGTCTCAGACGCGTCGACGACTTCCAACTTGAGCCGATTGCGCTCGGCATACTTGAGATACATTCGGAACAGATCTCCGGCAAATAGGGCGGCCTCATCCCCACCCGTTCCAGCCCGAATTTCGAGAAACATATTTTTCTCGTCTCGCGGATCCTTCGGGGTGAGAAAATCCTTGGCCTGCTCTTCGAGATCCAGCACCTGCTGCTTCAGATGGGCGCTCTCCTCCGCGAACAACTGCTTCATGTCCGCCCCGGTCGAGGCGTCCTGCAGCAGAGCCGAGGCCTCGTCCAGCTGCTTCTTCGCCTCGCAGTACGCGACAAATTGGGTCGCCGGCGCTTCCAGTTCTGTCCGTTCCTTGTTCAGCTTGTGGATCATGCCCGGCTGATTGAGGACAGACGGATCCATGAGCTGATTGGTCAACTCTTGGAAGCGCGCAGCCATGCCTTCCCACTTCTTGATCAGCCCATCTTCCATGTCCCGCCCATTCCGGCCGTAGCCCGCATGACGCCAAAAAACAAGAGACCCTGCCCCAAAAAGGAAGCAGGGTCTCCATGATGTCCTGACTGAGGCCTACTTATCTTTTTTGGCGTACTTCTTCTTGAACCGTTCGACACGCCCTTCGGTATCGACGATTTTCTGCGTTCCCGTAAAGAAGGGATGGCACCCAGCACAGATGTCGACCTTGATGTTGCCAATGGTGGATCGTGTTTTGAACGTGTTCCCGCAAGCACAATGCACAGTCGCTTCACGGTAGACTGGATGAATTCCCTTTTGCATACGTGCTCCTCTACTACCCTTGATTCGTTGACTCGCCCGGTCCTACTCGCCAGGGTGCACGACTTTACACTGGAGTGGCCCGCACTGGCAAGCGGCAGCCTAACGATTCATCGATTGCAAAAATTCCTGGTTCGTTTTGGTCCCGCCGATCTTGTCCATCAAGAACTCCATGGCTTCCATGGTGCCTAGCGGGCTCAGGACCTTGCGCAGAATCCACATCTTGTTCAGGCGGTCGCGGTCAACCAGCAACTCTTCCTTGCGGGTTCCGGACTGACTGATATCGATCGCCGGGAACAACCGCTTGTCGGCCAGACGACGATCCAAGTGCACTTCCATGTTACCAGTTCCCTTGAATTCTTCGAAGATCACGTCGTCCATACGGCTGCCGGTATCGATCAGCGCGGTCGCCATGATCGTCAAACTGCCGCCATTCTCAATGTTTCGGGCGGCGCCGAAGAATCGTTTTGGACGCTGACAGGCGTTGGAGTCCAATCCGCCCGAGAGCACCTTTCCGCTGGGAGGCGCAATCGTATTGTAGGCCCTGGCCAAGCGGGTGATACTATCGAGAAGGATCACGACGTCCTTCTTATGCTCAACCAGCCGCTTTGCCTTCTCCCGCACCATTTCCGCCACCTGGGCGTGACGCTGCGCGGGTTCGTCGAATGTGGAGCTGATCACCTCGGCCTTCACCTGGCGCTGCCAATCGGTCACTTCCTCCGGTCGCTCATCAATCAACAAGACGATGAGCGTGACTTCCTTGTGGTTCTTTAGAATCGCGCGGGCGATCGCCTGCAGCAGCATCGTTTTGCCGGTGCGGGGCGCCGCAACAATCAGTCCACGCTGCCCTTTCCCAATGGGGGTCGTGAGATCCATCACGCGGGTGCAGTACTCTTCGCGATCAAACTCGAGATCGAGTCGTTCTTCAGGATACAGCGGGGTCAGGTTGTCGAAGAGGATCTTGTCGCGGGCGACTTCCGGGTCTTCATAATTGACCTTTTCCACCTTGAGCAAGGCAAAGTAGCGCTCGCTCTCCTTGGGCGGACGTATTTGCCCCGACACAATATCGCCTGTCCTCAGGTTGAAGCGGCGAATTTGTGAGGGGGAGATGTAGATATCGTCTGGCCCGGGAAGATAGTTCGAGTCGGGTGCACGCAGGAATCCAAAGCCGTCCGGCAAGGTCTCCAGCACTCCTTCGCCAAACACCACGCCATTCTTCTCGGTCTGCGCTTGCAGAATGGCGAAAATGAGTTCCTGCTTACGCAGATTCGCTGCGCCCTCAATCTTCAGATCCCGCGCCACCTCATTCAAGTCGGCGATCGACTTCTGCTTGAGTTCCGCGAGATGCATAACTTCCCCTTTAACCTGTGTCATACCTCTTCCCTATCGGGCTCTCAACCCGACAGCTCCCCAAAATGAGAAAAACGATTGAGTGGTCATGAACGAATTCACGGAAGTGATTGTCTAGGTGTCGACCTGCTGGTTGTCTACGGCAGGATGGTTCGATGAAGGTATTGCCGATTTAGATTTTGCGGAAATGAAAATAACCCACTGTTGCACAACCGCTGCTGCACTGCTCTTGTGAATTTATGTTTGAGATGGGTCTCGGAAGCTGATGCACAGAAGGTAAAACTATTTCTACGAATCGCGAAGTTGAACCGATTCTAGCGCCGAGCCGGAACATTGTCAATACATTAACGCCTGATCCGTCATCCTTCGAGCCACAATATACCTTCTCCCTCGCCCCATAATCTAATCCCACAACGCTTCGGCCGTCACCAACCGTCACGTTATAAACCCCATCATGGATTGCAGCCTCGGTTGCAGGCCATGGAGTGATATGTTAAAGATCGCGCGGAGACATATTCATGGCCAAATCAGACAACGACACACCAGATCGCATATTTACGCTGGCCGAAGCCAACGAACTCCTCCCTCAATTGAATCAACGATTTGCCGCCGTGCGCCGGGCAAAAACCGTGATCGCCAGCACTAAGGAGGAAGTGAGCAAAGCCAGCGCTCAGGCAGAGTCAGGCGGCGGAAGCCCCGTAGGTGCGCTCTACATTCGAGCGCTCCACGAGATCAGTGGAAGCCTGCAGGCGATTCACGAACTCGGCGTGGTTATCAAGGATGTCGACCTTGGACTGTGCGACTTCCCATATGAACTCGACGGTCTCTTCGTCCATCTGTGCTGGAAATTCGGTGAAGATCAAATTCGGTGGTGGCACGAGACGTCCTGTGGATACAAAGATCGTCACCCCCTCGATGAAACTGCCGTATAAACAAGAGGATCCTGAGACAGCTATGACATTCGTCATTCTTGGGTTCGATGGGCCAGACGGCCAAGCAAGACGCAAAATTCATCGTGCCGCCCACCTCGCCGGACTGGAGCCGCTGCACCGCGCAGGGAAAGTGCTCCTCGCTGGCCCGTTCACCGACCAGGCTGGTAGCCTTATCATTATCGAAGCGGACTCGCTCGAGGACGCGAAACGAATCGCCCAACAAGACCCCTACACGGTACATGGAATTTTTGAACGCGTAGAAGTTCATCCCTTTCTGCAGGTGCTTCCAACCTCACAGCCTCCTACGTAACCAGAACCTGTGCGCCCATAACCTTCCAATGACTCCTGGCCTCTTCCTCATTCTAGACACCCGAGTTCGCTATGCGCTGAAGCGGCTTCCCGACACTTCCTCAGATTGACAACACAAAAGATCGCCACCTATAATCCGCACTTAGCGCTGTTTGAAAAGCGGGAGTGCTGTAGTTCAAAAGGCCTAACCGCCTGCTCCTGCGCTGGCCCTAAATTTCCCCACTGTGGGCCTTCTGCTGTGTTGCGGAGAAACGGCGAGAAAGCATAGAGTGACTTGACCCCACGCTTTAACCGAGGGTATCCCTTCTCCAAGTTGTTAACCCCAAAAAGAGAGCAGGTTCGAATGACTCAGTATCGCGTGTTACCAGGCCCAGAGCACTTCCTGCCACCGGCAGCCGCCTCCATGGGGATTTATCTCCCCAATCCAGGAGAGGCCCATATTAACGGCGTGATCGTTCCTGAAGAAAAAGCCTATGAAGAAGCGGCACGCCAGTTTCTAATGGCACAGGTACCCACTATTTTCCCTGGCCCCTTAGTTTTGTGGGCCTGGAACGAAAAAGCGGCAAAGAAGGCCGCCGCCGTCAGGAAATTATATGAAATTTTGAAAGAGTGTGTTCAGCCAGGGCAGAAACCGATGCTCATCCCGATGCCGGATTATCGCCCGAAGTATCCGAAGATCAATCCTGAAGTAGAGATTAATCCCAACCACCCGAACCTGACCATCTGGCATAACAAGATCGACTGCTGCATGTTCATCGGAGTGCACTGCCATCAAGCAAATTTGTCGCTCAAGATCATCCGTGGCGGGACGTCCTGCTACACCGTCGCGATGTGCGCCCAGGCCGGGCACGAAGATGCCATGCTCTCCTTTAGAGATGCCTCCGTGGAAAAAATCCTCAAGCTAGGCGAGTGGATCCGAAAGCTCAAAGGCACGGTAAAACCACGGCTGGCCACAACAAAGACCAGCGCGTCAAACTAAGTGGCTTCAAGCACTTCTAACGATTAAAAGGAGGCCGAGTCCATGGCGGAAACAAAATCCCACATCGGGACACAGAATAAAAAGGGCCAGACATATACAGATGCGTGGAAGATGATGCATGAAGCCCCTCGCAACCCGTCTTTTTATACCGGGAGCGAGGTCATCAAAGAAGCCTTACGGCGTGCGAGCTGCGACGTGATGATCGCCTATCCCATCCCACCACAGAGCGAGGCAGCCGCCCTCATTGGTGAGTTGTTTGCTGAAGGCTACATTGGTAACTATTTCCGCGGCGAGAGCGAGTTTGCCGTCATGTCCCAATGTGCTGGTGCCGCGTTTGGTGGCGCGCGGGTGTTTACCACGACGGCAGGACCAGGCACCATGCGCGCGATGGAGAATTTTCCAATGTGGGCGGGGGCACGTCTGCCGATCCAAATGATCGTCACGTGCCGCGGCATCAACTCCCCGTTGTCGATTCAGCCCGATACCATTGAGATTTCCTACCTGCTGAACACAGGCATGCTCGTGTGGCATACAGAAACCGCTCAAGACTTTTTCGATTGGATCCTCAAAGGTTTCATCGTGTCAGAAGAGCCGGAAGTGCATTTACCGTTGGCACTATGCTGCGATGGCTTCTTTGTGACCCACACAAAAGACGTCGTCAATCTCACTCCCGCTGATATGTGCTTGCCACCGTATGACCCCTACCGTTCCCCCGTGCCCTGCATGGACATGGAATGTCCGCCGGTCCGGATGATGCGCGACCCGTTTATCATGAAGGGTAACTACATCAGCTACGCCACCCACGCCTCATGGCAGCAAGAAGTTTGGGCGGCAGTAGAACGATCGCGCAAACACACGATTAAGTGGATCAACGGCCTGGTCGACACCGAAAACACCGATGCTGAGGTGGTAATTGTGGCGTCAGGCACTGCCGTCTCGCAAGGGCGGGAAGCTATTCGCCTGCTCGAGGATGAAGGCGTACGTTGCGGACTCGTGAAGGTCAAGTCACTTCGTCCTTGGCCCGGAGAGGAAATTCGCGAGGCCACCAAGAATGCGAAACACATCTTTGTGCCGG
>JACOEF010000412.1 GCA_024998705.1 Nitrospira sp. | reverse complement strand
CCTGGCAGAAGAAACCGAGGCGCAGCGCCAGCAGGATGAAGCGCGGGCTGCCGCGCAACAGGCGGAGTAAAGCGACTCGACATTCACGGGCTGCATGGCAATTAATTAAGCGGGTGGAGCTGAGCGGTACTGTATGCGCGTGTACGAATTAGCAAAGCAGCTGGGGATGGAAAATCGGGAGCTGATTCCTGAACTGAAACGGCTCGGCATTCCGGTGGCGTCCCACAGCAGCGCCTTGGATGACGATTCGGTTCGTGTGGCCCTGGAGAAGCTGACCTCGAAGGTGAAGAGCGGAGAGGCGGCCGGCGCACATGAGGCGAAAAAGGTCGTGCGTTCGTCAAGGGAGGCGGGGGCGTCTCACGAGCGAGGGCACGCGATCGCGCACGAGGAGCCTCAGAAGCCTGATAAGAAGCGCATCCTCATTAAGAAAAAAAGAGAAGAGGGGGCTGAGGACGCAGCAGCATCTCTGGCGGCGGCTGAGGCGGCCTTTGCGCCGACCGCGCCTGCCGGATCGGAAGTGCCGGTGGTCGGCGCTGAGGTGGATGGGCTGGAAGCCGCTCCGGTTGAATCGACTCCGGCTGATGACGCAATCGTCCAGCCGCCCGTCGTGACCGTGTCGGAGGAACCGCAGGTAAAGCCGGTTCAGGCGCCTCCGGTCGTGCCTCCTCCGCCCGACGCGCTGGTGACGGCGAAGAAGAAGAGTGCGGCCACCGAGGCCATGGAGGCTGAAGCCGCGGCGCGCGAAAAATTGAAAAAGGCCAAGAAGGCCCCGCGCACTCGTGAGGAAGATGAAGCTAAGTTTAAGAACGACGCCACTCGATGGGGAGATCTGCGGGCAATCCCGGTGCAGCGGCGCGAAGACCGATCCAAGCATATTCACCATGCCTCGCCAACGGAAGTCACCAAGCCGAGAAAGAAAAGCGTGAAATTGAGCGCAGGAGTGAGCGTCAAGGAATTCGCGGAACTCATCGGTCAGCGGCCTGCGGACGTGGTCCGGAAGCTGATGGAGATGGGGCAGATGGTGACCTTCAACCAGTCGATCAATCCCGAGGCGGCCTCCTTGATTGCCGAAGAGTATGGCACCAGGGTCGAAGTGTCGACCGAAAAGGTCGGCGAGGCGTTGCTGGAAGAGGCCGCGCAGTCGTCCGGTGAGGAGCATGCGGTGTTGCGGCCCCCGGTTGTCACGATCATGGGGCATGTCGATCACGGGAAAACATCCTTGCTCGATGCGATTCGGCTGACCAAAGTGGCGGAGGGTGAGGCCGGAGGGATTACCCAGCATATCGGCGCCTATATCGTCGGGGTTCGCGGCAAGCAGGTGACCTTCCTGGATACTCCGGGTCATGAAGCGTTTACGGCCATGCGCGCCCGGGGTGCGAAGGCGACGGACATCGTCATTCTGGTCGTGGCCGCCGATGACGGCGTCATGCCGCAGACGGTTGAAGCTATTCACCACGCCAAGGCCGCCGGAGTGCCGCTGATCGTGGCCATTAATAAGGTCGATAAGCCGGGAGCCAATGTCGATCGTGTCAAGAACGCCCTGACCGAGCACGGTCTCGTTCCTGAGCCCTGGGGTGGTGACACGATTATGGTTGAAGTGTCTGCGAAGCAACGGACCGGCCTGGACCAGTTGTTGGAAATGATTCTCCTGCAGGCGGAAGTGTTGGAGCTGAAGGCGGACCCGTCACGCATGGCGAAAGGCTTGGTCATCGAGGCGAAGCTGGATCGTGGGCGTGGACCGATCGCGACGGTGTTGGTGCAGAGCGGGACGCTCCATGTCGGGGATGCATTTGTGGTCGGCAATTTCAGCGGTCGCGTGCGCGCATTGATCACCGACACGGGGAGTAAGGCGACGGAGGCCGGACCCTCGGTCCCAGTTGAGGTGATCGGTCTCCCGGGTGTGCCCTCTGCCGGCGATTTATTCACCATTGTGAAAGATGAGCGGGTAGCCCGCGAGATTGCGCAGGAGCGGGCCATGAAGCAGCGGGCGGCGGATCTCGCCGGGCCGGCGAAGGTCAGCCTGGACGATCTGTTTGCCAAGATTCAAGAGGGGAATGTCAAAGAGTTGCCCATCGTCATCAAGGCCGATGTGCAGGGATCGGCTGAAGCCTTGGCCGCTGCTGTGGAGAAGATGCCGGCCGGCGCAGTCAAGTTGCGAGTGATGCACAGTGGTGTGGGTGGGATTACCGAAACCGACATTCTCTTGGCGGCAGCTTCCAAGGCCATCGTGATTGGGTTCAATATCCGGCCGGAGCCAAAGGCGGCGGCGTTGGCGGAGCGGGAAGGCGTGGATGTGCGCTTGTACAGCATCATTTACGATGCGCTCAACGATATCCGCGCTGCGATGGAGGGCCTGCTCGAGCCCACGCTCAAGGAGCGTATCCTTGGTCGAGCGGAGGTGCGGCAGATGTTCACGATCCCCAAGGCCGGCTTGGTGGCCGGTTGCTACGTGGTGGATGGCGTCATCTCTCGGGCCAGCGTCGGTGTGCGCGTGATTCGGGACAGCGTGGTGGCCTATGAGGGCAAGCTGGGCTCGCTCCGTCGGTTCAAGGATGATGTACGTGAAGTGCAGCAGGGGTATGAGTGCGGTATCACGGTCGAGAACTTCAATGACCTCAAGGCCGGGGATGTTATCGAGGCGTACGCCATCGATAAGATTGCCGCAAAGCTTGAGCCGGCGAACCGTGGGACTTCACCGCAAAGTCATCGGGCATGATCGTCGGGCTTTGCACGGTTGAGTTGTTCATTCCTGACGGGCATTCACTGAAAGACAAACGGCAGGTCCTGCAAAGCCTGAAGACCCGGTTGCGAGACAAGTTTAATCTGTCGGTCGCTGAAGTCGGAGATCAGGATTTGTGGCAGAAAGCGATTCTGGGGTTGGCTTGCGTGGCGAATGAGTCTGCGCACGTGAACCAGGTGCTGGATCAAGCCGTGAATGTGATTCAGTCTGTGCCGACGATCCAGCTGTTGCGTTCGCGAATCGAGTTGCTCTAAGGCGCGTCATGTCTAAATCGACGTATAGCCGAGCTGATCGTGTGGCGGACCAGATCCGTATGGAAGTAGCCGATATCCTGATGCGGAAGATCAAGGATCCGCGTGTGCGCTCGGTCACCGTCACCGATGTGGAGTTGACGAAAGATCTTCGTATCGCGCGCGTCTTTGTGACGCCCATGGAGCAGAATAAGGATGAGCGGCTGGTGTTCGACGGACTGGCGAAGGCCAGTGGGTTTGTTCGGGCGGAGTTGGGACGACGCTTGGCTCTGCGGTATTTGCCCGAGCTGATCTTCATGAAGGACATCAGTGGGCCCAGGGCTGACCGTGTGCTGGAGCTGTTGGACGGACTGCATCGCGACCCATCCCACGATGAACAATTGAACGAGACCCCGCGCAGCGATGCCTAACACATGACCATGATTGTCTCGACGGAGCCAAGTACGACCACTGTGTTGCAGGACGGAGTCTTGAATGTCCGCAAGGAAGCCGGGTGGACCTCGCATGATGTGGTGGCTCGTATTCGAGGGAAGTTGCGCGGGATGAAATTGGGCCATGCCGGAACATTGGATCCGGCCGCGACGGGCGTGCTCCCGTTGCTCGTCGGCCGTGGCACACGCATCGCTGAATATTTGCTGGAGTGGGACAAAACCTATCTCGCCGGGTTGCGGCTTGGTGAAACGACTGATACGCAGGATGCCACGGGGACGGTGCTCAGTCGCTCGCCGATTGAGTCGTTGACCGATGCCCGTATCCGTGAAGTGGTGGCTGGGTTCGAGGGGCGCATTCAGCAGCTGCCTCCCATGTACTCGGCAGTCAAGGTCGGAGGCGTTCCGTTGTACAAGGCGGCGCGAGCGGGGCGAGAGGTGTCTCGGCAGGCTCGTGAGGTGACCGTCTTTCGCCTTGATATTGTGGATATTCAGATTCCCAATGTGACGCTCCGGGTGGCCTGCTTAAAGGGCACGTATATCCGGACGCTGTGTGCCGATATCGGCGAGAAGTTGGGAGTCGGCGGTCACATGGCGACATTGGTTCGCGAGCGTGTGGGGCCGCTCACGGTGGATCAGGCGTTGACGGTGGACGAGGTCGAATCACGGTTGGAGCAAGGGGCGCTCGCGGCGGCGATGTTGACCATGGATGAGGCGCTGGTCGGACTGCCGGTGTGTACGGTGGGGGCGGGAACGGCCGGCCGGGTCCTGCATGGCATGCCGGTTCCTTGTTCCGAAGTACTGGCGTGGCATGGTCTACCCTCGAGGCTTGTTGAGGGGGAGGCCAGACCCATCCGCATCAAGGACGACGCGGGCCGCTTACTGGCCGTCGGCACGATGCCGATTGGCATGGATACGCAGGCGCCTGGAGTCAGTGGGCAGCCGATCGCTGTCTCGAAGGTCTTGGTTACAGAAGCATTACAAGGTGGTAGCATCGCGAACTCAATAGAGGAGTAGAGACGTATGGCACTGGTAAAAGAAGTGAAGACGGAATTGGTCAAGAGTTTCCAGCAGCATGACAAGGACACCGGCTCTCCGGAAGTGCAGATTGCTATTCTGACGAACCGGATTACGTATTTGACGGAACATTTCAAATTGCATAAGAAGGACCACCATTCACGGCGCGGGTTGTTGACGTTGGTCGGCCGCCGTCGTCGCCTGTTGGATTATCTCCGGAAAGTTGAAGAGGCTCGGTATCGCGCCATTCTGGAGCGCCTGGGCATTCGTAAGTAGTCGTGTGAGCGAGTCGGCCGCCACCGTGTGGGTGGTGGCCGAACCATTTGTTGTCCCCGCAGGTGAACACTGAAACACGTGCAACACCAGGGATCGACATGCAACGGGGGCCGAGTGAGACCGTTGGATGTGCACTGTGCCGGTTGAACGTATTTCTGTGGGCATCTGTGGGAGTTAAACGGAGGAGACCATAGATGAAACATGTTGTAGACATTAAGCTGGCGGGTCGCCGCTTGACGCTGGAGACCGGTCGCATCGCGAAACAGGCGGACGGCGCTATTTGGGCCACCTATGGCGACACCGTGGTGCTTGCGACGGCTGTGGCCTCGCAAAACGCCAAGCCGGGAGTGGATTTCCTCCCGCTGACCGTGGATTACCAGGAAAAGACCTACGCCGCGGGGAAGATTACAGGCGGCTATTTCAAGCGGGAAGGCCGGCCTTCTGAGCGGGAAGTGCTGACCAGTCGGTTGATCGATCGACCGCTTCGACCGCTGTTTCCTGAAGGGTATTACTTCGAAACTCAAGTCATTGCCTCGGTGCTCTCGGCCGACAAGACCGGCGTGTCGGATGTGATCGGTATTACGGCGGCGTCCGCGGCGTTGGCGGTCTCGTCGATTCCGTTCAACGGACCGATTGCCGGGGTGAAGATCGGTCGGGTAAATGGGCAGTTCGTGGTGAATCCCGACCTGGAAACCCTGGAAACGAGCGACCTCCATCTCGTGGTCGCGGGAACCGCCGATGCGGTCATGATGGTCGAAGCCGGGGCGAATGAATTGCCGGAAGCGACCATGTTGGAAGCGATCGAGCTGGCGCACAGTGAGATCAAGAAAATCGTGGCGAAGATTGAAGAGTTGCGCAAGTT
>JACOEF010000651.1 GCA_024998705.1 Nitrospira sp. | reverse complement strand
CTTTTTTCAACCCTTTCGGGGTAATCCCGGCCAGGGTGTTCCTGAGTTGTGTGACGACCTTATCGAGTTCGCTGTCGTCGGTGACGTTCCGGCGGTCGACTGTCGTCAGGAACTCGGTCAGGTTGGTGAGGGCGGCGGCGCGCAGGGTCTTGGGGCGGCCATCGCTCTCGGAGGAGAGGGCGCCAAGAAGATGATCGACCAGCCCTTGCAGCATGTCGCGTAATCCTCCTCGGATTTCTTCGCCGTATCCTTTGAAGAGTTCGGCCATCTTTTCTCGT
>JACOEF010000426.1 GCA_024998705.1 Nitrospira sp. | reverse complement strand
TGACCCTGACTATCGCCATTGCCCTGTTCACCTCGTTCTTCGTATCCCGCACCGTCACGCCTGCGCTCTGCTATCGTTTTCTAAAGTCGGAGCAGGAAGCGCATCGCCGCTTGCCCCGCTGGTTCGTACGGATCATGCAGTGGAGTCAGCGACGATACGACGCCCTCGACGAAGGGTACGAGCGCAGCCTGCGATGGGTCCTGGCCCACCGGCGCACCTTGCTGGTTTCTGTAGTGACGATCTTCGTCGGATCGCTCGCGCTACTGCCCTTTATCGGAACCGAGTTTTTGCCGGTCTCCGACGAAAGCCAGTTCCGGATCGTCCTGCGAGCTCCGGTCGGGCAGCGGGTGGAGAAAACCGTCGATCAGGTCGCCGAGGTCGAACGGGTGCTGCGGGAGCAAATTCCGCCGGACGAACTGGAAGCCATCGCCTCCAGCACCGGCGTGCTGGCACAAGGTCGTTCATCCCTCTTTAATCCCAACACCGGGCCACACACCTCGGTCATCTCGGTCTATTTGGCCTCCCCCGACAAGCGCCGGCGGAACCAGGTGGAGATCATGAATGCCGTCAGGCCGGCGGTCATCAAATTGTTCCCCGGCGTCGCGATGTTTTTCGATCCGGGGGGCCTGGTGAAACGCGTCACCAGCTTCGGCTCGCAGAAGTCCATCGACGTCGAAATTTACGGGTACGACTTCGAAAAGGCTCGCACCGTCATCCACCAGGTGCAGGACGTCATGCACAAGATTCCAGGGATGGCCGACATTGAAGTCAGCCGGGAAGAAAATTATCCCGAGGTCAACGTGGTCGTCGACCGGGAAAAAGCAGCCCTGCTCGGAATCAGCGAAACCGACGTCGCCAACGCCGTGCTGTTTTCATTGAACGGGAACGGCCAGACCGATCCGATCATCTTCACCGACCCTCAGAACGGCAACGAATACTACATCAGCGCCTGGCTTGCGGAAGAACATCGCAAGGACCTGTCGGCCATCGAAAATGTGCTGCTGACGACGAAAAGCGGAGAGCCGGTCCTGCTCAAGAACCTGGCCACGCTGAAGCTGAACGCGGGTCCCGTGAAAATCGAGCGGAAATACTTCCAGCGCGTCGTGCACATTACCGCCAACCCCGTCGGTCGCGACCTCGGCTCGATTGCCCAGGACCTGGAGTCGGCGTTCGCCCAGATGCAACTCCCGCCGGGATTCAGCATCCGTCTCGCCGGACAGATCCAACAGCAACGCGAGACGTTCGAAGGCCTCACCTATGCCAGCGCGCTGGCATTGATCCTGGTCTACATGGTAATGGCCGCACAATTTAAGTCGCTGGTCGATCCCTTTATCATCATGTTTTCTGTGCCGATGGGAATCCCCGGCGTGATCGTGATCCTCTATTTGACCAACACGACCATCTCCACCTCCTCCCTCATGGGCATCATCATGATGCTGGGAATCGTGGTCTCCAACGGTGTCCTGCTGGTGGACTACACGAATGTGCTGCGACGCCGCGGCCTGGACCTCGCCGCCGCCGTCGTCACCGCCTCGCGAACCAGGCTGCGCCCTATTCTAATGACCTCACTCGCCACCGTGGTCGGGCTGATGCCCATGGCCCTCGGTCTCGGCACCGGCAGCGAGACCAATGCTCCACTCGCGCGGGCCGTCGTGGGCGGGCTCACCGTCTCGACGATTCTGACGTTGTTTCTGGTCCCAACCGTTTATACGATGCTGGAAGAACGGTTTCCGCGTCGTCCAGATCAGCTCGGAGAAGAGCGGGTTCAGGGTGAGTTAGTGAGTCATCAGGTTTAGAAAAGTCTTCGCGCAGGAGAACGGTCTAAGGCGGGGTACGATGCACAGGGTTTTCAGCAGGGCCGCAGGAAGCACGACGACTGAGGCGTATTCGCTGGGATACGTTGAGGATTTTTTCACACCGAGAACGACGCAGATGCCGGCTGCTCGTTTGCCGCAGCAGAATGGCCTAACTCGGATAGACTCTTACGGGCGGAGACTGGGAAAGAGAGAGGCCAGTTGCAGGGCCAAGCCCATATCACCGCTGATACGAAGCCGCCCGGTCATGGCCACCATGGTCCCGCTGATCTGACCATTCAAGACCTTCAGGCAATCCTCCCCGGACATGGCCAACGTCACCTGTGGATCCGGGTGCACGCCCTCGGATACCTGGCAGGCCCCGTCCCGGATCTGTAGTTGGTATTGCCCCCCCTCGGCGCCGTTCAGATTGAACTGGTACACAACATCCAGTCCATCGGCCGCCTCAGGATCCAGCTTGCCGGCGAGTGTAGAAAAAAAGGCTCGTACAGTGTTCGGTGGTGTCTGCGTCATGGTCTGGTGCTCCGGCAGGACAGTGGCGCTCCTGCCGGAAGCCAGAAAAAGAAAGGTCGTGGTCTAGTACCGCAACATCGCTCGGTGACTGGAACGACGGGCGCCGAAGAAGGCCTTGGAGAATTCTTCAACGACGGCCGGCTTATACCCTTTGCAACTGAAGATGTCGAGATAGGCGCTGTTGGTGTCGTTCGCAAAGTGGCCGCTGATCAAGGAGGTCTCGATCAACTGCACCATGCTGTACCCCGCCACGCGGCCTTCTCCGAAATTGACGATCTGGCAAGCGCCATACCGCTTCATTTCGATCAGTTCGCAGAGCTGCACAACATAAGCTTCGATTTGTTTGGCGTCGCGAATGCGTTCAGGGATGCAATCGTGGAGGTCGACGGAGGTGCAAATGCCCCAGGCTTTGCCGGGTCCGACAGAGTCCGGATGGACCGCGGAGTCAGCAACCCTAACTGAAGATGATGAGATGTCGTCGGAGGTGGCACCTTCTGTGTTGTGCATATGCGATACGACCTTTCTGTTGGGAATGGTGGGGGTGGGAACACATGCTTGCAATATACTGAACGTTTGAAACCCTGTAAATATTTATCTCCGAAATTTCTTGTGTCTCGCACACATTGACAAACTCTTGACCCCTTAGCGAGAATG
>JACOEF010000262.1 GCA_024998705.1 Nitrospira sp. | reverse complement strand
TAGAAGGAGCCTGACGCACCGATTCAAGGTTGAGCACCTGTCTGGAAAAATATTGAAAGGGGCAACGGGCATAGGATTCCAGCGCCGTCGGCGAGAAGCCGCGTTCAGTAACCGCCTTCCAATGGGCGCCTGAATGATCGAGCATCCCGTCGTACGCGCTCAGGGCCGGATGCCCGCTTTCGATGACGCCTTGCGCTCCCAGCCCGTGGGAAAATAACAATCCGTCACGCCCGACTGCCTCCAAGAGCGCCGTCACATCGCAACCCTGCAGTACCGTACTCACGGTGAGCTCCTCCCTCGTCTGCAGTTGCGGCGTGAAGAGCGGAAGATCGACACGGTCCGACCATCGACGCGGAAGGGCGAGGAGAGATGCCGTATCCGACGGATGCGGCACCACCCCGACCGCATCCAAATAACTGGACGGCACCAGCGGGCGACCGGCGGCATCCGCCCGTTGATAGGAGAGATACAATCGTTCCCCTGCCGACGCGCGCAACAGCTCGAACAGCAGGGCCTCCTCTCCATACCCCTGCAGCTTCTGGTCGATCTTGTAGCCCAGGGTTTCGCTCAGGACCAGCCGATGCCGATCACGGAGAAATCCATCCTCATGGATGTATCGGGGAAACAATTTTTCGTTCATTCCGATCAGGAAGAGGGCCCGGAATCCCAGCCCGCGGGCTGCCATCGCATCCAGCACCTGCACGCCCCGGGGAGAAGGGGGGGCCAGGGCGCAGGTCGTTCGCGAGACGATCTCCGCAAACGTGTCTGTCCATTCGTCCCAGGTGATATCGGCGCCGAGCCGGTCGAGCGCATGCAACTCGGCGAAGACTCTGGACAGCGCCTCAGGCACATCCTGGGCATCATCCCCCTGTGCCGTCGCGTCGATGGAGGTGGAAAGCCCGAGGGGAACGGTCAGATGGGTATCGGCGAGAGCGCAGAAGGCATCGGTCAGTGCGCCATATCCGCCCCGATCCGGAAGGTGCTTCAGATCCTCGATCAATGGCGCGAGGCAGTCCCACAGCAGACGCAGTTGCACCCCATCGATCGAGAACGCCTCGAGTTCTTCCGCAACGCTGTCCTCGCCGTCGGTCGCCCAGGAATCCAGACGGCCCAGGTGCGACAACCGTGTCCACTCCTCTTCCCCACGGGTAATTCCGAGCGCCTCCACTGCCACGCGCCAGAGGTCCGGACGGGGCTTAACCCCGTGCATACCCGTCGTGAGGCGGCGATTCCATGGGGAGGTCATCACTTCCAACATGGCCGGTCGATGCAAGCCGTTTTCCTTCAGTCGCGCCAGGTGAAGGAGCGTCTTCACGGATGGTTCCTGTAACAGCGGCACCGTCGCACTGGAGACAAATGGAATGCGATGCTGATCGAAGATGCGTCGCAGGGATGCCTGGTATGGCACGAGGGTACGACCCACCACCCCGATCTCACCGAAGGCATAACCATTGGGCTCTACCAGCGAAAGAATCTGCTTGCAGACCAGCGTCAATTCATCATCGATGCCGGCGGCATTCCGTACTTCAACCGATACATTTCCTTTTCGAGAATCGGGAGCAGAGTCACCGGATGTCATACGCGACCGTTCGCCTGAACCTCCGGCAAGCGGATAGAGGTGCCGCTCTAGAAACTGTCGCGCAAAACCATAGGCCGGTTGTTCGCCGAGCGGGAAGTAGACCGTGAGCGGCAGGGACACACTCAAGGCTTCCAGGAGAGTCAGTTGAGTTTGCGTCAGATCGTACGACCCGTAGTACCAGAGGCCGGCGAGGCCACGGAGAAAGGGAGAAGTGGGCACACATTCGGTGACGAGCGCGGTCAAGTCATCCGGAGATCCCACACCTAATGCCGCACTGCCTTCCCGTAGCGCCGCATATAACGTCAATAATCCCTTGAGCTTTTCACTATCTTCCGTCTGGAACTGCCCTTCCTCCACCGCACGTAACGCCAGGGCAGAATCCACCGTGGCATCCTTGAGGTCTCGCAGACTGGCCCACAAAGCCGGCCAGGCGCCGGACGGCAATTGCGGCAAACGAAGTGCCCCGGTCTGCGGTACGTTGCGCTGCGCGAGATGCTGAAGCAGGCGCTCGAAAAACATGTCGGTGACGAGTTCAATCCGTCGCTCTGCGCCGGCGCCCCTCGCAGCAGTGCGACGCTCGCGATCCAACTGTACGGCAAGCTGATGAAAGGAGAGAATGTGGACATTGAGCAGCGCGAGCCCCTGCTTCACGACCAGCAGCTGCTTGAGCGAACGACGCAACTGATCCGAAGGCACGACGAGCGCGACGGCGGCCTCAGGATGGCCGGACTTGAGGGCACGAAGATCGTGAACGAGTTGCGATTCGAGTGTGGGATGGAACTGGCCGGTGACGAGGCGGAGCATGGAGACCGTGGGCCATGAATCGTGAAGCGCGAAGCAGAAGGTCGCAGAGAGTGTCCCGCAACCTTCCGCACTTCACGCGTAAAAGTCGAAAATGCCCTTGGTTGCTAGCCGGTTTCCGGACCGAGCAGCTCACCGTTGCAATCGACACAGGCCCAATCGCCATCGATGAACTTCATCGGGTCCCCGCACGTCCCGCATTCGGGCGGCGGTCCCTTATCGATCATGGGAAGAATCGGCAGTTCGAAATCGTCGTCATCGGGACCGGTCATATCTCTCCAGTCTCACGCGCCCTGCGGTTTCATCTTCAGCTGCAACGCCTTCTCAGCGCTCTGACGAGGCGGCACACCCACAAAGGTCAGCCGGCCATCGATAATCGTCGCGGGCACGGC
>JACOEF010000379.1 GCA_024998705.1 Nitrospira sp. | reverse complement strand
CGAGCGAGGGGGAAGGGCTGCGTCTCCCGCAAGGACGGACTGCGCCAGGCTCGCGGCTGGAACGGCATGAAGCCGAGGACGGCAGATTGGGGAAGGGGGAGTGAGATCTTTCCCCGGGCGGAATGGTCTAGTGAGGAAGTGAAAACTCTACGTTCACGTCTTTCCCGAGGTAGTTGACCTGGAAGCCCTGCTTATCATAGGCGAGTATCGCACCCATCACGTTTTCGTCGCCGTAATCCTCTTTCCCGAGTAGCTTGCGCACATCGTCTGGACTCTCGCTGTTGAGCACATTGCGAAAGATGCCGCGAGTCTTATAGGCGAAGCGATTGTTGATGAAAATAAGATCGACCTTGCCGTCCTGTACCCGAACTCCGGCCATCGGGCCGGTCGGTTTGCGTTGATCGAGTAGGAAAATAAAGGTCGCTTCTTGTTCTGCTTTGATGCCGGGGATCTTTTCGTTCACCAGCCCGTCCAGTGCTTTGCCTTCATCATCTCCCAACTTGATTCCGAACAGGGACACTTCCTGGCTCGCAATGCCTTTGGGATCGGTCAAGTCGTCCTTACTCAGTTCATATGGCCCTGCATTCACCATCGCAGCAAGACAGAGGGAGCCCATCGTCGCCATCAGGGCAGTGAACATCCGCTTGCGATGCATCATGAAGGCCTCCTTATAAACCGAGTTTCAGAGCGCACAACGCTCCGACATTACGTGCCGACTGGCAGAGGAGTGGCTTGGATATCACGGCATTCTATCCAACGGGCCGCCTGACTTTCAAGGTCGAGGCGGGGTTTTGGCGGACAGAAGAGGCCTGCTTGAAGGAAGGCACGGAGTGTCCTGCCGCTCGTTTCCCTCGTTGGGTCGACTTGCTCGGCGAGGGGTCGGACTGCAAGTCCCGCATGGTTGTTTGGCAGAGCGCCGCAAACTCTTCCGCGGCCAAGCTGCGATGCCGTTTGGTGAGGTAGGCCAAGCCGACGGCATGTCGGGGAGTGGGATCGTAGAGATCAATTACTTGCAGCGCCAAGCCGGGACGTCGCGAGCGGACGAAGAGCTCGGGAAGGATTGTGGCGCCGGTCCCTTCCTCGACAGCCTGAAGGATTCCCTCCGGCGAGCTCATTTCCAGCACCACCTGCGGATGTACGCCCGCCTTCGCACATTCGGCTTCGACCATTTTGCGCAGGCAATAATCAACCGGCATCAGGATCAGGGGGAGCCGCGCGAGGTCCCGCATGCGCGCACGACGTGTGCCGATTGTCATACTTGCGGGGGCGACGAGGGCCAATCGCTCTTCAAAAAGTGGAACGGTCGTCAGGTGAGGATGCGTCAATGGCAGGAGGCAGATTCCGATGTCGAGATGGTGGGACAACAGCCCGTTGACGACATCGGCCGAGGCCTGAGCATGCACTTGCAGGTGGATGTCAGGGAAGCGCTGCTTGAATCGAGACACGAGCGGGGCGATGAGGTACGAGTTGACCGTTGAGAGTGCCCCCACCACCAAGCGACCGCGTTAGGCGCCAAGCAGTTCCTGGACGACCTGCTCCGCTTGATCGAGCTCTCGCAAGGCTCGTTCAGCATGTACATGGAACAATTCTCCGGCCGGGGTCAGGACAACCTTTCGGCCGAGCCGATCGAACAGGCGGGTGCCCAGCTCCTTTTCGAGTCCACCGATTTGGATCGAGAGGGACGGTTGGGAGACATGGACATGTTCCGCTGCACGGCTGAAGTTTTGGTGGGCCGCCACGGCTATGAAGTATTCAAGTTGACGCAATTCCATGCCTGCTCCTGCTGGTAGCTATAGATAAAAACTATAGAATATATGAAAACAATATATTAGACGAATAGATAATATCTCCCCTATTGTCTGAGGTCAACCGGTGCTGCTGCTTGGGAGCCTGGGCCCATTGCGGGCCTGGAAGGTTGCAGCCGGTCACGTATCACCGGGGGAGACGGATGATGGTCACGAAGAATGCTGGGATGGGAGTGCTGGTGTTGAGTGCGCTGGCCGTGCTTGCCGGTTGTGCGGATACGGGAAGTCTGAGCGGGGCCGGGCAGCCAGTGGCCGGTGCGACGGCGACCAAGTCTCTGTATGACCGTTTGGGAGGGAAGCCTGCCATCACGGCGGTGGTCGATCAGTTTGTGGCCAACGTCGCGGCGGATGGCCGGATCAACAGTCGGTTTGCGACGACGGACATCCCTAAGTTGAAGGGGCACCTGGTGGATCAAGTGTGCGGCGCAACAGGAGGACCTTGCGGCTATCACGGCCGTGACATGAAAAGCACGCACCTGGGGATGCGCATTAGCAGTGGGGATTTCGGAGCCCTGGTTCAGGATCTTGTCGCTGCGCTCGACAAGTTCAATGTGCCAGCCGGCGAGAAAAGCGAATTGTTGGGGCTACTCGGTCCGATGAAGAAGGATATTGTCGAGGTACCGTAGGAACAACACAGCGGGGCGGGCCTACCGGTCGGTCCCCGCTGCTCCTCGCAGAGTGGCGGTTAGGTTGGTTGATTCAGCTGGACGAGGGCGGTTGCCAGCCGGCGGAGGCGTTGAAAGTAGCCCAAGCTGTCCTCGCTCAGATCATCAAGCAAGGTATCAAGGTCGGCGACGCAGTCCTGGAGTATGGCGATGCGCTGACTGTCCATGTGCGCCTGCCCGTCGAGATAGAACACCGCACATCCGCCGATGACGGTATCCAGTGTCATCAACTGCCCTTCGTTTGGGCTGGATAAACGCGGCCAGCCTTCGCGGCTGTGCTCCTCCCAGAGTGAGGCGATGGTGTGGTGACTGATCACGACGATCTCGATCCATTCCGGCCATGAACACGAGCTATCCGTGCAGCAACCCTAACGCATGCAACAGCAGAACGGCAAGCATGCACAACCAGAGTCCGAAGAACCGGTAATCGACGGCTTCGCGGGCGAAACACCAGCTCAATAATGGTGTGCGCCATGCGGCGGGTCCCCAGGTCAGGAAACAGCCTTTAATGATCATGGCGCCGCCGGTGATCCACCACAAAGGTTGATAGGGCAGCGGCCCCGACCAGAAAATGAGAATTGCCCCGAGGCCGATACCGATCGCTTGCCAGCGGAGCAGGTGAGGACTGTGGAGGAGCGACTCCTGTATTCGTTGGACGACGAGCAACGGGAGGCTCAGCAGGGCGAGGCCGTCCGCCATCCACATTCCGGCGATCGCAGCGAGCATGTACCGTGTCATCGTATGAGCGAAATCTTCCGCATCCTGCAGGCGATTCCAATGCGGACAGAACACGTAAGCTAGTCCCGACGCATGACGCCCATTGAGTGTGACCGTAATCTGCTAGGGCCGCTAGGGATAGAGCCCGCGTTGGAGATGCGCTTGGGCCACTTTGTCGATGCCTGACATCAGCGCAGCCATGCGCATGGTCGTCCGTTTTTCCAGAGAGAAGCACAGGGTTCTATGGAAGGCGTTGGTGATAATGTCTTGCAGCCGGTCTTGAATGTCTTTCGCTTTCCAGAAGAAGCGCTGTACGTCTTGCACCCATTCAAAGTAGGAGACGATCACGCCGCCCGAGTTCGCCAGAATGTCGGGAATGATAAACACGCCCTTGTCGGTCAGAATACGATCGGCTTCCAACGTGGTTGGCCCGTTTGCGCCCTCCGCCAGAATTCGGCAGCGCAACTTGGACGCATTGGCGTGGGTGATCTGTTCGGAGAGCGCCGCGGGAACCAACACCGTACAATCCAGTTGCAGCAATTCTTCATTCGTAATCGGCTCGCCCAGCTTGATGTCGCGCAACGGTTCGTGTTTGTCACGGTAGCGACGGAGCACATCGGCCACGTCGAGGCCCTTCGGGTTGTACAGTCCGCCGCTGACGTCGCTCACGGCGACGATTTTCGCGCCGGCTTGCTGCAGGATGAGCGCCGTATGCGAGCCGACATTGCCGAACCCCTGAACGGCGACGGTCGCGCGCGCCACGTCCAGTTTCAGGTGCTGTAAGGCTTCCAAGGTCACGTAGGAGACGCCGCGACCGGTGGCTTCCTCCCGACCCAGGCTGCCTCCGATCGATAACGGCTTGCCGGTGACGACCCCTTGCACCGCATAACCGACCTGCTGGCTGTAGGTATCCATGATCCAGGCCATGACTTGCTGGTCCGTTCCCACATCGGGTGCCGGGACATCTTTGTCCGGGCCGATCAAGGGGAAAATTTCCGCCGCGTACCGCCGGGTCAATCGTTGCAGTTCGCCGCGGGACAATTTCTTCGGGTCGACCCTCACGCCGCCCTTCGCACCACCATAGGGAAGATCCGCCACGGCACACTTCCACGTCATCCACATAGCCAGCGCGGCCACTTCGCCGAGATTCACGTCCGGATGATATCGGATGCCGCCTTTGCAGGGGCCTCGCGCCGAATCGTGCTGGACCCGGTATCCGGTAAAGACTTCTACATGGCCGTCGTCCATCTTCACCGGCACGCTCACCAGCAGGGATCGTTGCGGCAGTTTTAAGCGCTCACGCAGGTTGGTGTCGAGGTGCATGGACTCTGCCGCTTCATTAAACTGGGCGACGGCCAGCCGGAAGGTGTGCGTATCGAATTCGTTCATCACGTGACTCCTTGCTGGTGAGGGAGAGGCTCCGGCTCCTGAGGCGCCGCCGTGGAGGGTGTGATCAACGCCATGAATCGTTCCGGGCCTATGTGTGCTGTCCAGGTCAGATGAAATCGTTCGGCGAAATTGGCAGCCAGCCGTTCCTGGACGGTGCTCATCTCGGGCGCGTCGCCCAAGAGTGTCGCCATGGACGTCACTCGGCAGTCGGCAATTCCACAAGGGACAATGTACGAAAACGGTGCCAGATCCGGGCAGACATTCAGCGCAAAACCATGCGTCGTCACACCGTGCGAAATGCGCACACCGATCGAGGCGATTTTCGACGGGTGGTCCCCCCCGACCCAGACGCCCGGCAGCCGTTCTCGGCGATGCCCTGCAATGCCCCACTCGGCCAGGGTGCTGATGATCACGTCTTCCAGTCGATGCACATAGGCCTTTGGTCCGGCGCAGAATTCGGAGAGGCGGAGCACGGGATAACCGATCAGCTGGCCCGGTCCGTGGTAGGTGATCGACCCGCCGCGTTCCGTACGAATCACGGGGATGCCTGATTCCTGCGTCAGACGATGCTCACCCGGCCAATGCTGATCCTGCGTGGTTCGTCCCACGGTGAAGACGGGAGGGTGCTCCAGGAGCAAGAGCAGGTCGTCACATCGGTCGGCGGCGCGCTCGGTCCGGCAGGCACGCTGCAGACTCCAGGCCACCTCATAGGGGAGAGGCTCGCAGCGCATCAGGACGCCCGCTCGCAGCGGCTGTGCCGATGCAGGCATATCCGGGTCCCTGTGTGCGGACGCTGTCTGGATGGGCTGATCGAGTCTCATGGGTTATGGCCGTTCCGGACCGGGTTGGGACACGGTGATCGTGGTGACACCGGCCTTCCCTTGTGTGCTGATCTGAAACGACATCTGCTCGCTCGCTCGAGTCACCGCGTGCCAGAAATCCCCGATGTTATAGAGCGGATGGTGATCGATGGCGGTCACTACATCTCCGGATTGTAATCCGGCTCGTCCGGCCGGTTTGGCCGGATCCACCGAGAGCGCGAGGATGCCCCGGTCACTCTCCAGATCGAAACTCGCGGCGACACTTGGGGTGATGGTCAGCGGGATCAAGCCGAGGTCCGGCCGCAGGACGGAGCCGCGATCCATCATGGATTGTAGATGAGGCATCACCGCCTCCATCGTAATGGCGTAACTGATGGCTTGCGCAGAGGGGGCGATGGCGACATTGAGGCCCACGACCTGACCGTAGCGATCGACCAACGGACCGCCACTGTTCCCCGGGTTGATCGCGGCATCCGTTTGAAGCAGGTCGTAGAGCGTTTCCCCCTCCGGCGTGAGAACCGAGCGATCCAACGCGCTGATGACGCCGACCGTGACGGTGGAGCCTCCCTTCAGGGCAAGGGGGTCTCCGATGGCGACCACGGTTTCACCGATTTCGAAGGAGGTGCGCCGGCTGAATTCGGCCGGGACCAGATCCGGGGCGGTGATTCTGACGAGCGCGAGATCGAGCAGGAAGTCCCGCGCGACGACCCGCCCCGGCGTAAGCCGTCCGGTAGAGAGTCCCACCACGACGCTGGTGACGCCCTGTACCAGGTGATTGTTGGTCAGGATATAACCACCGGCATCAAGGATCACGCCGGAGCCGGAGCCCGGCGAGGCTCCGTGCTGGGAGCCTCCCTGGGGCATGCCGCGTGTGAGCACGGTGACGACCGACGGGCGGACCTTCGTCACGACGGCGGGGACTGAACGTTCTGTGAGTGAGGTCGAATCGCTGGGGTGACGGTCGGCGCCCTCCGCCGGTGTGTAGAGACTCGAGAGGGAGGCGGCTAGGAGTCCCCAGGCGAGCCACCCTGTCCGATTAAACCGGCCGGCAGCGGTACGACTGTGGGCGCCTCTCACCATTGGGGACCTGTTCCTCCGTCGGCGCATTCTCTCACAATAGGACGTATGGCGAAAGGCGGCTCACGCAACACGGGCGAGGTGTCACCCTCGCCCGCATCGCGCTGCCGTCTAACGTATGGCGTGATTATTTGATGGCTGCGAACATTTCCTTGACCATCGGCGTCTTGAGTTTCTTGAGGGCTTTGGCTTCGATCTAACGAATCCTCTCGCGGGTCACCGAGAGATGTTGTCCGACCTGTTCCAGCGTACGGGCCTGGTCTTCCCCGATCCCGAACCGTAACCGAATGACGGTTTGTTCTCTGGGGGTCAAGGTGCCGAGGATTCGATTCATTTCACGCGTGAGTTACGTGCGGTTCACATGCGCGTCCGGCGGAACCGCTTGCTGGTCGGGTAACAGTTCGCCGAGCTCTGTGCTGCCGTCACCGACCCGATGCTCCAACGCCACCGGCTCCTGAAAGGCCTGAATGGTCTCATGCAGCCGGTCGGGCCGCATCCGCATGGTCGAGGCCACTTCTTCCAGGCGTGGCTGGCGTCCCAACTGCTGGACGAGCCGACGTGAAGCCCGAAGAATACGATTCGAGGCTTCCGTCTGGTGCACCGGAATTCTGATGGTGCGGGACTGATCGGCCAGGGATCTGGTGATGCCCTGGCGGATCCACCAGGTGGCATAGGTACTGAATTTAAATCCCTTGCGATGCTGATACCGTTCCGCAGCTTTCATCAAGCCGATATTCCCCTCCTGGACCAGGTCCAGCAGGGTGAGGCCGCGTCCGGTGTAATGTTTCGCCACATTCACGACCAGGCGGAGGTTGCAGCGCACCAACTCGTCCTTGGCCGACTCCAGAGTCAGCCGGGAGGTGTGCAGCTGGGCGAGGGCGGCATCGAGTTCCTTCCGAACCGGGGCGGGAACCTTGCCGCCGGGCGTATCCAATCGGAGCTCTTCCAGCGCCCGTTCCGCCTGGTT
>JACOEF010000539.1 GCA_024998705.1 Nitrospira sp. | reverse complement strand
TGCTGGCGCACACGGAGTTTGCCGGTCTCGTGGATCTGTCGCGCACGGTATTTCTGGGGCTGGTGGATGGATCGAACGCAACCTTCCGGCAGGAGAGTTATTCGTTCAGGAACGGTTCACTCAGGGCGCCATGTTTTCGGATACTCGTTTCGGTCCGCACGCTCGATTCCATCGGTCCATGTTTTCCGGTCCGGCGATTTTCCGTGGGGCTCGCTTTCAGGGGTTGACCGAATTCCTTGAGGTGGTGTTTGAACAGGATGCGAATTTTTCGCAGACGGCGTTTCGCCAGGGAACAGGATTTTCCGGCGCGCATTGTCGGGCGAAGTGTGATTTTTCTTCGTCGCAGTTCGATCGGGAAGCATTTTTCCTGTTCTCTATCTTCGATCGTCAGGCCACCTTCGCCTCTGCGCGATTCGGGTCGCAGGCCGACTTTTCTGATGCCGCATTTAAGCAGCCTGATGACCTCGATCAAGCCACCTTCGCTCGTCCACCGCTTTAGACCAGAACCGCCCGTGTAAGTGTGACCGGGCCAGGTCACCCTGGCCCTGCTTCGTGGCCCTTTCCTCAGGCGGTGACGATAGCCTTGTTGGCGGTGGCCTTGGGGCTGTTGGTCTATGTGTTTAGGGCCAAGTAGCCCTGGCTGAACCCACAATATATAGTTTTAGTCTTGCCCGGTCCCCCCATAAATTGGTATAAGATTGAAACTTTGGCCAAGGGAGCACCTCGTACCTGATGGACCAACCGGAACTGCCCTACCAAGTCAAGATCGAGAATTTCGAAGGGCCTCTCGATCTCCTCTTGCACCTCATCAAGAAAAACGAAATCAACATCTATGATATTCCGATTGCGCTGATCGCTCAGCAGTACTTGGACTATCTGTCGGTGATGAAGGAATTGAACCTGGCCGTGGCCGGTGAATTTCTCGTGATGGCGGCAACGTTGCTGCATATCAAGTCACGAATGTTGTTGCCGGTGGACGAGGTAGCGGTGGACGAGGAAGACGGCCCCGACCCGCGTGAAGAACTCGTCCGTCGATTGCTGGAATACAAGCAGTTCAAGGAG
>JACOEF010000147.1 GCA_024998705.1 Nitrospira sp. | reverse complement strand
GGCGCGGGCAGGTACAGGTTGGCTCGCTCGAATTCCCTGCCCCCGGCTTTTCCGAGGGGCAGACACTGCAAGTGGGATTTCGTCCCTACTACGTCAAAGTGGCGGAAGATCCCGCACGGTATCGCCAACAGGCGAAACTTCGGCACATCTACTTCCTCGGCGTGGCCTACCGGCTCGAAATTGAAACCCCGGATGGACTCATCCTGCGCTCCCGCATGAACAAGGAAGAATTCCGGCGCTGCCGCTTCACCGTGGGCCAGGCCGTGTCCTTCGCCGTCACCCATTTCCGCATTCTTCCTCAAGAGGGTACGGCTGCATCGCTGGGGACAGAGGGCGGAAAACCGATCACCGGTCCCCTGACGCCGTAGCCCCGCCCCAATCACCCGTCCACGCCAACGCTTGACCGCCAAGCCATGAACGGATGTGGGCCCTGCGCCCATTGCCCATGTTCGATTGCAAGACCTGACCCCACTTTATCAAACGGCTTCCGCGACACGGCAGGAATTTCCCTTCCGGCAGAGTGTCTGGTCGTCATATAGCGTCTCAACGTATTCCAGGCCTGCTCGTGAGGAACAGGTTCGGCACTCAGGCCCTCATTCCATAGACGTTCGTCTGCTGTTCAGTGCCCGGTCGAGGTTGTAGGCAGAATTAATCAACCCAAGATGAGAAAAGGCCTGAGGATAGTTGCCCAACGGCTCCCCAGTTATGGAAAGCTCCTCCGTGTACAATCCGAGGTGGTTGGCATAGCTTAATATTTTCTCAAACATCAGCCGTGCCTCCTCCAGTCGACCGAGTCTCGTTAATGCATCGACCAGCCAAAATGAGCAGAGCGTAAACGTTCCTTCCTCGCCGGGTAGCCCGTCCGATGCCACACCGGAGTGCTGGTACCGAAAGACCAGACTGTCCGAAGCCAAGTCCTCCATAATACGGTTGACGGTCGCGTTCATCCTCTGGTCTGTGGGTGAAAGAAAAAATACCGTCGACATTAATAATGCGCTGGCATCCACCACAGAACTCTCATAGCTTTGCACAAACGATCCGATCTCTTCATTCCAGCCTCGGCGCATGACCTCGCGATAGATGCAATCCCGTGTCTCCATCCACTTGATTCGGTCGGCCGGAAAACCACGCTTATCAGCCATCCGAATGCCCCGATCCAGAGCAACCCAACACATCATTTTGGAATAGACAAAGTGCCGGGGGCCTCCTCGCACTTCCCAGATACCTTCATCCGGCTGGTCCCAGTGAGCGCAGACAAAATCCAACAATCGCGACACATTGAGCCAACTGTCATACCCGATCGGCGAGCCATACTTGTTGTAGAGATACACCGCGTCCATCAATACCCCGTACAGATCCCATTGCCGTTGAGAGCACGCGGCATTGCCAATCCGTACCGGCTTCGAGTTTCGATACCCCTCCCAATCGGCCAGGATCTCCTCGGTTCCGAGAGAACTTCCATCAATGCGGTACACCGGTTGGAGTGAACCGTCGGGCTCCAACTCGTTATAACGGGCGTCCAACCATCCCATGAATCGCCCCGCTTCCTTTGTAAAACCCAATTTAAGCAAGGCATGGACGGTAAAGGCCGCATCACGGATCCAGGTGTACCGATAATCCCAGTTTCTGACGCCGCCGATTTCTTCTGGGAGGCTGGTGGTCGGCGCCGCCACGATGGCACCGGTCGGAGCATAGGTGAGCAGCTTGAGAATCAACGCCGATCGCTCAACCATTTCCCGCCATCGTCCGGTGTACTGGCACTGGGACAGCCACTGCCGCCAGAACCTCACGGTATCCTGCATCAGCGCTTCCCCCGAGGGTAAGTCAGCCGTCCTGTCGAGCAGGGCCGCCGCCTCCGAGGCTTCAAGGTAAAACGCGACGGTCTCACCGGCAGCGATGACGAACTCCGCCGTCACCGCCCCATCTGTCACCGTGAGCGGAATCGGGCTTCTCAACGTAAGCGTCATGGCATCAGACTGAAACATGGCTCCGGTGGAACGCACCACGACCCGATGCTGGTCTCGACCGTAATTAAATGCCGGCGAGCAGTGCAGACGAAAGCGAATCTGGCCCCTTACAACCGAGACGAGGCGGACAATTTGTTGTCGTGCGGGATGCTTTCCCCGTTCGTCAGATTCAATGGGCATAAAATCCGTGACTTCCCCCACTCCTGTGCGATGCAAAAACCTGGTCAGTAAGACATTGGTTTCGGGGAGATACAGTTGCTGTCTTTTTCCGTCATCGCACGGAGCGATTTGGAAATACCCGCCGCGTCGATCGAGGAGTGCGCCAAACACGCTGGGGGAGTCAAAACGAGGCAAACAACACCAATCGATGGAGCCGTCCTTGCCCACTAACGCGACGGTATGCAGATCCCCGATCACGCCATAATCTCCGATGCCATTGCCATTCATATAGGTTCCAGGCCTCCTTTCTCTGGCCTTACAACGTCAGAGCGCACACCGGCTTGCCTCTCACACCATCATCTGAGACTGCAGTCAGTGACAATGTTAACCGTTGCCCGCCCATTGTAGTCGATGCCCAGAACGCCCTGTGCGTGAGGTGACCACTGTCGACGTACTGATAGACAACGTTCGCATCGGCCGTGAGTTGCTTGGCGGCTTCGTGCAACAAACCCACCGAGAGGTGAGGACTGATGACACAAGTTCCTGGTGGGAGCGGCAGAGCCAACATCATGGCGGCACTAGTGAGGAACATCGTGACACTTTGAGCTAATGGGGTCTGCATTACGTGACCATCACCTGGCAATGCGAGCAGCGGGATGCTCGATACCGTGTTGCGGCAGGCGAGGCCTGAAGAGGCACGGGGGGGTATTACGAATATCGCTCGATCCAAAGTGTTTCTTCCTTCTCCAGGCGCGCGTCGCTCCACCCGACATACCTTTTGTGTCCCTGTGGATCGAGATGTGGCTGGTTGTAAATCCAGATGCGAGTATGCGGTGCAACACGTGCCTCAGGTGAACCAACGCCCTTCTCGGTGAGAGTGAAGGTGAGCTTGTCGTGTTCTTGTAACCGCTCTACATATTTCTCAAAGTTGCTCGGATAAAATCTTGCCTCCGCCAGCCGGTTATTGAAGAACGTCAGGTGCAATTTTCCCGAATAGCCCAGATGTGAGTAGTTGTAGATCGCTACCACATAGATGCTAAACGGGGGTCTCTTGTCTCCTGGAGCAAGGCTGCTCTCTTCGATCACTGCCCATTGCTGGAATCGGCGCTTCGCGTCGTCCGTGCTTTGGTAACTTTCAATTCCATCGATGAGCTTCGTGCGTTCCGTCGCGACCTCGGTAAATGAGGTCGCGTAGAACAGGTCTTGATCGCAGCCTGCGATCATCCACACCAAGAGCGAGCCGAGAACCACCGTTCGTATGTCAGTGCTCATCCACATACTACGACAGTATCGGCAAGCGCCTGTCCCAATAACAAGGTGTCGCCCTTTGTTGAGAAGTCTGCACGGTGCCATTGCCGGCGGCGTTTCCGGGTGATGAACGCTTGCTCACCCGCCTCATCTCATCATCAATGTCCGACGGCTCTGCACAGACCGATGGCATCAGCCAGGTTGGCAGGATTATTCATGGCGTACGCGTAAAGATTCACACCATGAACACATCTCACCGGATCCTTCTGCAAGAACCTCTCCGTCGCCGCATCGTAGTATCGCGCCCGGTCGTAGTAGCGCCCCGTCTCTTGATCGAGCTGCCGCCCCGTGCACGTACACGGCTGGGCCATCGCGCCGAGCGATTCGAGAATATTCCCCTACGCATCATACGCATACTGGGTATAGTTCCCCGTCGCCAACAGGCTCTTTCTCGTGAGATTGTCGTTGTCATTGTCCTGGTAGATAAACTTGCTGTCCGCGGTGAGTTGATTGCCTTGATTGACCACCGTCCCACCCGTCATGCGATTGCCCACCGCATCATGGGCAAAGGCCTATGGATGCAGCAGCAATGGATGGCTCGCGCTGGTTCCGCAACCCAGTACACTGAGCATTTCACTGCAAAGTGAACGGACCATAGGGCGAAGTCTACTCATCACTTTGTGTGACTACAAGATCGATCTGCCCGTCAGTGAAGTCTCAATAGATATTCCTGGCAGATATTCCTGGGAAGGCCTCGATAGAAATCAGTTCCTGAACGACTGCTTTCGTCGCGGAGGCAGGTCGATTCCCTGAGGGTATGGTTTCATCTGTTGAGAGGGACCTGCAGGCTCTGGCCAATTGAGCAAGGCCATCACGGGATATCTGGAACGCGCACGTCGACCGTGCGCGTTCAGCGCACGACAGTGCGCGGTAGTCGCCCGGCGAGAGAAAAGACGAGCGATTGCGCACAGTGCGCTCATTGCTATTCCGCTTTTGTGAGGATATATCCGCACCATGAGGAATACGTAGGTGAGCCGTCGCTACGAGGAGCCGGCAATCCAGCCGCTGCATGGCTCTCGGGAGGGTTGTACCATTTTCAGGCATGGGTCGAACGGAGATGGTTGTGGGCAAGGATGTTGCTTTAACTGAACTCATAGGACGTTGCTCATCACAAGGCATGTGGACAACAGATGCCTCCTGAGACAGCCTCGTTGCGCCCTGCTCTGCTTGCAATTGAGACCACCTTCCAGACTGGGTCCCAAAAGGCCTGAGGAGGTGGGGCGATGACAGCAGATGGAATCGACCCCACTGAACGCTGGACGACCATACGACCGATGACGTTGGTGGTAAAGATGGTGACGAGGGAGCCCTCCGTGGCTGAGGCGGCGCAGATGTATGGGCCACGGTGGCGGAGAGGGCCCGCGACGGGACAACGTAGCACTACCGACCCGCCGCGAGCGGAGCGGCTCCGCCGGCTCATCCACACACATCGCACGTTCAGGTATCGGCGGCTACGGATGTTGTTGCGACTTCTAAACGGCATCCTCGACGCCAGGCCCAACACAACTGGGCGCTGAGATCTCAACCGCGGGATTCGCGAGGAGGGAGAGCCATCCTGACCGCCGAGTCAGCGGGGCAACAGGATGGGCGGGAGATGCGCGATATGTGTGCCAGTCCCTCATTCTTAACTCGAGCGTCATGAGCTCCTGCGACGGGAGCTTCGCGACGCACAACGAGGCAGACGCCGCTGCCAACCTAGCGGCAAAGAATAGGATCGATTCCCAACGATGATGGAAGGGCCATGACGCATCATCGATGCGGTTGGGGACTCCTCGCGTGCGTGGTGCTCGTGCTCCTGCATGAAGACGCATGGGCGCATAGCTCCGCTGATTCCACACATGCCACGCAAAGATCCGAGAGCTCCGCCGTGTCGAACAATCCTGCGACCACGGATACCGGGCCATCAGCGGATATCGAGCCATCAGCGGATGAGCCCGTGGCTGCGACCGAGTAGCTGATTGCAGGGCGGGGATTCCAGAAGTTTCAGTACAAAGGCGTCTCTTTTTCGCCTGGCGGGTTTTTCGATGCCACCGCGGTGATCCGTTCTGCCAACGAGAATGCCGACGTGCAAAGTACGTTCGGCAACATTCCACTGCAAGGGTCGACCAACAGTCATCTGCAGGAATTTCGGGGTACGGCTCGTGGCTCACGGCTGAACCTGTTGGGGGAAGGACACTATCGAAACACGGCCATTACCGGCTATGTCGAAGTCGACTTTCTCGGCAGCTCCACCTCCGGGAACGAGCTGGAGACCAATAGTTGGAATGCGCGCTTACGACAACTGTGGAGCACGATCGAGCTTTCCAACGGCACCTCTTTCTTAATCGGTCAAGGCTGGTCGTTGCTCACCACCCATCGTATAGGGCTCAAAGCACGAAACGAGTTTATTCCGCTGAGTACTGACCTCCAGGGCGTGGTCGGATTCAACTGGGCGCGGCAATGGCAGCTGCGTGTCACGAAAACCCTCGGGCCCACTCTTCACATGGCGGTGGCGATTGAAAACCCGGAAACCAGTGTGAGCGGAGTCATCCAGCCAACCGGGGTGCAGGGGTTCAACACCTCGCCCAATGCCCAGAGCCCATCTAACTTCTTCACCACGAGTACCACATCCGGCGCCAATGGGGTTTCGACCGATCTTGCGCCGGATATTATCGGCAAGCTCGTGTGGGAACCCGGCTATGGACATTGGGAATTGAAAGGGCTGATGAGATTTTTTCGGGATCGATTAAATGCGCATAACCATGTGGCGGTCGGGGGCGGAGTCGGACTCGCCGCGGTGCTTCCGCTGACATCGACGGTGAATCTCATCGCTGAAGGTCTTGTGGGACAAGGGATTGGACGCTATGCCTCCACGATCGGCGCTGATCTGGTCGCAAGCCCGTCAGGCAAGATTGTCCCCATTGCGGCGTTTCATTTCATGGGAGGACTCGAATGGCATCCGACCAAGGAATGGGATGTCTATGCGTATTACGGGATCGAACAGTATGCAAGAACCTCGTATGCGGGAACATCGATTGGTTACGGGTCTCCCTTGGCCGACCTCAGTGGCTGTGCCGTAGAAAATCCGGGCGCCCTGCCGTGCCAGGCGGCCAATGCGACCATCACCCAGGTGCAGCCGGGACTCTGGTATCGGGTGATCACCTCCGATGTGGGAAGCGTCGCACTTGGACTGTCCTATTCCTACACGCATCGCAGCGTGTGGTCGGATTCACATGGTGTTCAGCCGTGGGGAGAAAACCATATGATCATGACGACGATTCGTTATTATCTGCCATGAGTGATCTCCCATTACCGGTCCCGACCTGCACCGACAACCACGTGTGATTGTGCGTTCCAAATCGGACTGTACCGGTGAAGAAACCTGACGCACCGCACCGACACTCGGTCTCGAAGTATTAAGGGTCAGGTCTTGCAATCAAACAATTCACCGTTTCACACACCAACCATCCGGCGTTCATCGGCGAATTCTACAGGCTTTGCCGAAGGAATCAATCTACCCGGCAGCTCCCGGCGATCGTGTTTGATCGATTCATCTCTGCGATGCCACCACCGGACCTCTCTTTCTGAGTGGTCGCGATGCCCCCCACAGGCGCGAGAACAGCATATGGCCACAGGCTTCCACTCACCCTTCATGCATGGCGCCCTTCAAGAACAACCACGCAGCTCACCCACCGCTACACTCTCTCACAGAAGGAGGAACCATGATAAATCACACCCTATTGAAAGTCGGACTAATCGCCATCCTGATTGTAGCCGTCACGGCGGCGGACGTCGTCGTACAGCCTGACAGTCCCAGGACCAGGGCCAACAACAGCGACATGGTTTTTGATTGTGGCATTGGCTCTCCCCCTATATTGAAGGTCTGTGGGTTAGACGCAGAGGGGCCGAAAACGTAAACGGGCCTGAATTCGACCAGGCACCTGGCATTCGAATGGTCGGACGATTGGATCGGACGAGCATCACCGGCGCAGAACCACCGATAGCGGCCGAGAGCAGGAGCCGAAACACCAGCCAGAGGAAAAACAGCCGACCGACCGCGCCCAGCTTGCCGACGAACGCATCCCGGCAGACGCCTCAGCGACAATATTTCTCCGCGTGAGGCCTGAAAACATTCGGCTACGAACATGTGCACGGCCGTCGGCCACGACTCACTCGAGTACGGAGCCCAACCCGCCTGGCACAGACACTTGTCAAAGGAATTAGTGGTAGGTGATGCTGCGCACTCGCACGTGGGCCTGCTTCAGGGTTTCGCGGCCATGAGTCACCTCCCACCACTGAAGCGCTTCCTTGATCCAGTTCCCGACGGCATCGTATTCGTAGCGGTAGACTTTTCGATCCGTGAGTCGTCCGTCGACAGTGAAGATACGCTCTTCGTTCTGATTGCCCTGTTCGTCGTACTGAAACTCCGAACGGCCCTGCCGTCGCCCCTTCAGATCGGAGACGACCTTTTCACGAACATGCCCCTGCTCGTCATAGAGGATGGCGACCTCGTAGCCGGCATCGAAACGATCGGTCATCACCATCCGGTTCCCGGCGGCGTCATACCGATAATTGCGCTCCAACCGTTCACGCACCAGTCGTCCCGCACCGTCGAAGGTATAGAGGTTGTGATTGATCACCTGCACGCCATTGTAATGAAGGCCCTTCGTGCGTCGATGCGCCTCATCGTATTCATACAAGGAGGCATTCTCAAACGTACCGTCGCCCCAGGCCGCCAGCTCGGCGGAGCAATTCCCGCGATCATCGTAGACCGAACGGGTTTCTTTCACGACCTCGCCCCGCCCATCCTGCACCACCTCCGCGATCCGCCTGCCCGCCTGGTCATAGGTGTAGACAAATCGCAACGGCCACAACCCCTGAGAGGTCTCTTGGCCGCCCTGAATGCGCTCAATCAGACGCCCGCGCGGGTCGTACCGATCGGTTTGCACCAGCAGACTCTCTGTGGTTTCGACGGACTGGACGGCGCCGCGCAGCCCATCCTCCTCCCGGTCGGAGAGTTCCGCAGAGAAGGACGGGATGACAGAACCACTCGTGAAAAGAGTGCTGATGAGAACCAGGAAGGAGAACAAGACTGGAATGGCCCAGCGGTGCTATATCATGACGTCAGCCCGATCGGGCAAAGCGCGCAACACTGATCGTGTGAGCAGAACCCCTGGCTTCCTAGTCGACTGAGGCCAACGACCCAAGAATGTGGTATCCCCCATCGACGTAGATCACCTCTCCGGTGATGCCGCGGCCCAACGAACTCACCAGGAACAACGCCGTATCGCCCACTTCGCCCTGCTCTGTCGCTCGCCGTAGCGGAGCGAACGCGCGATGGTGATCGACCATCTTGCTGATCCCGGACACGCCACGCGCCGCCAGCGTTTTGATCGGACCGGCGGAGACGGCGTTCACCCGAATGTTCTTTGGCCCTAGATCGTGAGCCAGATACCGCACCGTTGCTTCAAGCGCCGCCTTGGCCACCCCCATGACGTTGTAGTGTGGCACCACCCGTTCGCTGCCGAGATAGGTCAGGGTCACGACCGATCCACCCTCCGTCATCAGCGGCATCGCCGCCCGCGTGACGGCCACGAGAGAATAGGCGCTGACATCCAGGGCCGTCGCAAATCCCTGGCGAGTGGTGTTCACAACTTCGCCGGTGAGCTCTTCCCGCGGAGCAAAAGCCAGGGAATGCACCAGAAAGTCCAGCCGTCCAAGTTTTTCGGCGGCCTGCTTCATCATCGCCTCGATCTGGCTGTCGTCTCCGACATCACAGACACAAGCCGACGCGCCGGGCAGGGTCTGCACTAACTCCTCGACGTTTTCGCGCAACCGTTCATTCTGATAACTGAACAGCATCTGCGCGCCTTCCCGCGCCGCCGCCTGCGCAATCGCCCAGGCGATACTATGCTTATTGGCCACACCGATGATCAGCCCCTTTTTCCCTTCTAACAACATACCGGCTCCTGCTCCTTCAATGAGATAACGCCCAATAAGGGGCTGAACATACCATGATTCGTCCCGCGAGTGAATCGTCCCGGACCCATGCCTGCTTGCACAATCTTCTCGCCGATGATGACAGGCCGCCGGCACCCCCGCCGCCCTGCGACGTTCGCGCGCGGCTCACGTTCCCCGACGCCGCTCACAACTTCTTCCTGACGTCCTTCCACTCTTTCGCCGCTTTGGCTTTTCGCGGCATCTCACCTTTGGGCAATTCTGGCACTACCACCACCTCGAACCGATGCTGCAGCAAGATCTCGGCAACCGCCCGTGTGCGCACGATGCCGGTTTTCATGGTCGCCCACCCGCCCTGTTTAAAACTCTCCACCGTGCCGTTCACGCCATCTGCTGATGGCACTGCCACAAAGCCGGGCGGGAACTTGTGAGACGCCAACCATCGACGCGCATTCCCGATCGCAACCGCCTCCGCCGGCGGCTGCCCGCTGCCCGACACATAGACTACGTTGTAGTAATACTGCGTCAACCGCGCCAATTCTTCGGCCGCGTCGGGAACCGGGTTCGCGGATGCCTCCGCGCCGGTTTCCGTTGGAGTCGCAGCAACCGGTTGAACGAGGGCGGCCATTTCCACGAGGATGATCGGACGACGACGCTCCCACACGCACAGCGTCGCGTCGGTCTTCTCCGCTACAACCGACGCGGCGTCATCCACCGAGACCGTAACAACATAGTTTCCACGCATCTTGGGCAGATACTCGAAGGACACATGACCGCTGTCATCGGTTTTCGCCGTCGCCACCGGCTTGCCGTCGATAGACAGGTGCAAGCTCACGCCTCCCCACGGGAAACTTCCCCCTGGAGCCTTCCCTCCGAGTTGAGCCTCGATACGGACCGATTGATTCGGCAGCGTCAACGCATCGCCGACGGTGAGGACGCCCGGAGTCTTCTCCATCGCCTCGGCGGTACTCACCAGCACCCAGCCGAGCAGCAGGATCAGCCGGAGAAGACACAACCTGCGACGAAGCGACGCTGCCATCGTACGACTCCATTTCCCTTTCGGAGACCAACCGGTGTGATTAGGTGAGGAGCCCGCGGTCACGGCTGACGGTAAGATAGGTATCCCCCATACAAAACAAGACCAGCCCGATCAATGGCACGAGGACAAACGAAAACACCGCCAGCCAAAGGACGATCAGCAACACTCCGGCCAGGAGCAGAGGGCCTCCTCGCTTTTCCCCGATGTAGAGATGTCCGAGTCCGGGCACGAGGGAGAGCGCGGCGGCACGGCAGGCATGGGAGGTTTTTTCCAGCGGATCCATGTCGTTCAACCACGAAGTCCACCCGGCACGAAGTCCAGCCGGATGGGGGATCGCAGCCCTAGGCCTTCAACGCCGCCAGCACTTCATCGACATGACCGGGCACCTTCACCTTCCGAAACAAGGCCTTGATCCGCCCTGTGGCGTCGATGACAAAGGTGCTCCGCTCGATCCCCATATACTTCCGGCCATACATGCTCTTCTCTTTGTAGACGCCATACGCAGTGCAGACCGTGACCTCTTCGTCACTCAAGAGAGCAAAGGGCAATCCGTATTTTGCGATAAACTTCTGGTGCGAGGCTTTTCCATCCTTACTGACGCCCAATACCACCGCCCCGGCCTTTTTAATCGGCGCAAGGGAATCCCGGAAGTCGCATGCCTCTTTCGTGCAACCCGAGGTATCGTCCTTAGGATAAAAATAGAGCACCACCTGCTTGCCCTTGAGGCTCTTCAGGGTCACGGTGCTGCCGTCCTGGTCCGGCAAGGAAAAATCGGGGGCCTTGTCCCCCACCTCTAATGCATCGGCCATGTATCCGGCTCCTCTACGTCAACCTCGTCCTATCTGTCACCCGGTCAGCGCGGTCCGCTGCCGATCATCGGGCGCTGTGTCCTATAGGGATGTTCCCTGGGTCCCCCCTTTTGCGATTGGGGACTCCCGAAAGGACGGAGTGCCGGCGAATCCCAGATCACCTTATCCCCTGGAGCCAAATTAGCCGCCTCGATAAATTCCAGACGGGCCTGGTCCGTGTCCCCCAATGCATTCAGCGCGAGCGCATAATTATAATGAGCCTGTCCGGAATCCGGCGCCGCTTTGATGACCTGCCCAAAGAAGTCCTTGGCTTCCGCCACCTGGCCGGCCACATACGCTTGCATCCCCTGATTGTTCAGCGCAATGGCATCCGCCTTGAACCCATAGTCCAACGTCAACGGAACCAACGGCTTTGGTTTGGAGTGAGTGCAGGCGGGCAACGACACCACCATCACACAGAAAACCATCCATAGAGCTTTCATGACACAACCTCGTCGACATCGCTCGCGACGCCGGATTAGGGCTTGGCGCGCTTCTTTTGTTCTTCTTCAGCTGTTTTGCGATACATCACGTCCCATTCCTGACTTCCCTCCACGATGTGTCGTGAGTAGGAGGCCAGCTTGGTCCGAACTTTTTTATCGATCTCCGCTTCCAACACTAATTCTGCGGCCACTACCCGCTTAATCTCACGCAGCACCTTCCCATCCTCTGCAGTAAACCGGCAGTGCGGACTCTTCTTCAGGGCACCGAGGGCGAGGTGGGCAAGATGGCTGGCTTTATCGTCGCTGATCACGGGGTAGACTCCAGTCCTGAGGCGGCCTATCCACGCTCCCACCAGGCGAACGTGGACACACCGGTCGCACCTATAAAATTATGCCGCGTTCGCGCACCAGCTTCTGTTTGATCATCGTGAACATCTTCTGGTAATCGACCTGTCCCTGCTCGATCTGTCGCTCATACGGCTGCATCATCCGGCGTACTTCGGCATTGAGACGATCTTCGACTCCGAGCTCTTCCGTCATCGTCTGTTCCAACAAATCCCGCAACGCCTTCCGATCCCCGGTCACTTCCAGGTAACCCACTTCGTGGAGCCGTGCGATCACTGATTCCGCCATGTGATGGACCCGCTCTTTTGCCAGCCTCATCGCCGCACACTCCCGGTCGACAATCCGGTGCACTCCACAGCACCGATACCCATGAGCTTACCCAACCGACGGCCCCTGTTCAATCCGTTCGACGCGGATCGTGCTCGCAGTCATCGCCTGCCGTAACGTCGCCGCATCCCCCACCACACGACCGATCACATTGACCCGGTCGGCAGGCACGGGATCCGCGCCCATACTCATCGGCGTGCGACCGAAGAAAATCGCCAATACCTGGCCGGCGCCCCAGAAGGCCACGTCGCCGACTTTGACTTGCGTCGTCGCCGTTTCACGATGGTCCTTCACACCCGGAATCTTAAAATAGAACTCTTCGCCCCAGACATTCAATGGGCCTTCAGCGGGCAGCGCCCGGTAGAGTTCTTCGGCCGTCCGCGTGCCTTTCAACTCTGCCTCCAACTGTATCCCGCCGACCTTGATTCGAATACGCTTCGCCGATCCGTTCGTGGTCATGTTCCCTCATCTGCCCCGTGAAACACTACAACACTGCGCAGCTCACGTCTACGAAACTCCGCACCAGTCGCGGACTCTAACTTGTTTATCCCTTGAAATCAAGGCTACAATCCCGGCGGAAGGGGATTGCGGCCGCACTATGTTGAC
This sequence comes from Nitrospira sp., assembly GCA_024998705.1. Taxonomy (GTDB): domain Bacteria; phylum Nitrospirota; class Nitrospiria; order Nitrospirales; family Nitrospiraceae; genus Nitrospira_A. The sequence goes on along the minus strand of JACOEF010000147.1, from coordinate 200 downwards.
CTCGACATTCGTCCACCTGAAAGGCATCGGCCCATCCACGGAGCGGCGACTCTGGGAGGGTGGCATCGCCGATTGGGCGGCCTTTCGCCGTGAGCCGAACGTCCCCGGTATCTCCCCCTCGCGCAAAATTCTGTACGATGACGACCTCGCCTCGGCGCAGGAACAGCTTGACTGCCGCAATGCCCGCTATTTTGCCGACT
>JACOEF010000410.1 GCA_024998705.1 Nitrospira sp. | reverse complement strand
TCGCCACGCGCGGTTGTTATTGGGGCCGCTGCACGTTCTGCGATCACGGCCAGGGGTATTTCGATCAATACCGCGGAATGACCGCGCAGCATGTGCTCGAGCAGGTCACGGCGCTGCGGGATAAGTACCAGTGCAGACATTTTCTGTTCTCCGATGAATCCTATCCGCCCGCGTTGTTCAAGAAGGTATCGCAACTGCTGGTGGACCGGAACGTCGGCATCAAGTGGACGACCCTGATCCGGTTTGAAGAGACGCTCCAGGACCAGGCGGTCTGGGACCTCGCGGCGAAGGCGGGCTGTTGCACGCTCTATTACGGCATGGAATCGGCGAACGAGCGCGTGCTGAACCTCATGGACAAACACGCGAAGAAGAGCGTGATTCAGAATAACCTCCACCAGGCGGCGAAGGCCGGCATCTGGAACCATGTGATGGCGTTTTACGGCTTCCCCGGCGAAACGCGCGACGAGGCGCTGGAGACACGACAGTTCGTCATCCAGAACCAGCCGGTGATTCACTCCGTGGAGCTGTTCTATTTCGTGGCCTACCGCCATACGCCGATGGTGCGCAACCCGGATAAATTCGGGATCACGATCCACAAGCAGGAGGAATACGACCTGCCGCTGGATTATTACTACACGCTGAACGAGCCGGTGGGCATTTCCTGCCTCGATGCCATGCAGCTGTGTGAAGAATTCTACAAGAACGACTTCAGTCCATGGGCGGTGCGGGTGAATAGCCGCGAGCACGTCTTCCTCTATATCTCCAAATTCGGCACGAACAAGCTGCCGCAGATCTACGCGGCGACGAAGGATGGCGCGACAGCGGCTGAAGGGGTCTCTGGTCTCGTGACCTGGCCGATGGCAATCGGTGAAGGAGATGAGGGAAAAGAGGGGATGTCTCGCGTCGTCTCCCACGGCGTCGGATGACAGGTGGCTGAAAACGACCTCCCGCGTCGTTCTCGGTTCGTCAAAATCCTCACCGTACCCCGCAAGGGTACACCTCAGTCGCCATCCTCCCTGCGGCCTTGTTACATGACGTTTTGATCATCCGGGGGGAATTAGCGCGTGGTGCTTGAAACGTGAAGCCTGTCTCGCGAGATACGAACGACGAGAGACGAGCGACGGTTTTCTCCGAGACGCTGCACGAGAGACGGTGGTCGTTGTCGGAAACGACTAGCGCAGAGAGCAGGGAATACGAGGCTTCGACGAGCCGCGTCATCTCTTCGGCCTTCGTGTAGGCCTGCATGTACTTCTTGGGATTGTTGGTCAGGTTGGCGAAGCGGCGAGGCGTCCAGGTGTGCAGAAGTTGCTCGCGTTTCCGATCCAGTTGTTCGCGGGTATAGGGGGGCGTGAGCGTAAAAAGTTCCAGGGCTTGGGTGAGAAGATCCTCGGTCATGTCACGGAGTCTGGCAAGTCGATGATGACGCTGTCAATCTAGCAGGCGTTGCCCCTCGCGGCAACAGGCAAGGTGTTGCACCATGGCCACTGCACTCCCGATTTTTCAGCCCACCCCGATCTTCAAGGATCGCACGGACTATCGACAGGTGCTCATCAAAGAAATGGATGCGGGGAAAATTCCCCTGAGTCTGGGCCGGGACTGTCCGGTCAAATGCGAGTTCTGTTACGAACTCGACCATTCCTACCGCGAAACCCTCGACCCCCCGAAAACCACCGACGACGACTGGAAGTTCATCCTCAACTACATCAGCAAGAAACCGACCGATCCCACACAATTCTGGTGCCTGGGCGGCAACGAGTTCATGGAATGGACCGATCTGTTCCTGCACCCCAAGGCGATGGAATGGGTGGAAGACTTCCTCCGCGAGACGGACAAGTGCATTCAATTCTTCACCGTCGGATTCGTGCACGTACCCAAGATCCATCAGCTGGTGGCGCGGTATCCCGGCCGGATCAACTTCGAATTGTCGGTCATCACGCTGAGCGACTACCGGCAGCGGTTGATGCCTCATGCGCCCTCCGTGAAACATCTTATGAAGGTGCTGGATGGGCCGGCCGTGTCGTCGGCGAATTTTTACGCGTTCGATAAGGACACGATGTCGAAAGATGCGGCAACGATCTCCAAGGTCAACCAGCAGTGCGTCTTGTGGATGGGGACGTTGACTCCGGTACGTGGACTCAAGGAGGAGACGGCTTCGCTCATGCGGCAAGGACGGAAGTTCTTGCCTGAGGAAGCCTCCCACATCTACGATCGGGCGCTGCCCAATCTCCAAACGATCCACACGGAAGCCTACACCACCGCCTTCTTGAGCCGCCGGCGTATCGTCAGCCTGTTCGACTCGCTGGAGCTGGAGAAGAAAGACACGGTCGTGATGGCGGGCAGCGTCCACAAGATCCTGACTCTGTACCGGAAAAACCGCGCGCGGTTCCTCTACGTGCCCAATGCGTTGCTGAGCGGGGACTCCGATTGCACCGTACTCCTGACTTTCGACGATATTGCGCGGCGTCTGACCCAGGAGAAGGTGGTGCATGTGCCCAAGTGCATCATGCAGTCTGGGAGGGGGCACAATACCGACATTACCGGTGTCACGCTCGAACAGT
>JACOEF010000650.1 GCA_024998705.1 Nitrospira sp. | reverse complement strand
GGGTTCGGCTTTCGATGCGGCTTCCTCGGACTGCTCCACATGGAAATCATTCAGGAGCGGTTGGAGCGCGAATACGGATTAACGCTCATCACCACCGCGCCGACCGTCATTTACCGGATCCTGACGACCAAAGGCGACGTGCTCGAACTCAATAACCCGGCGGACCTTCCCGAGCCAAGTTCAATCGCGTCATTTGAAGAACCGTTTATTCTGGCGACACTGATTGCACCGGAACGGTATCTCGGGACCTTGCTGCAATTGTGTCAGGAACGGCGCGGTATCCAGCGAAGCATTCATTACCTGGATCCCACCCGCGTCGTGATCAGTTATGAACTGCCGCTGAACGAAGTCATCCTCGACTTCTACGACAAGTTAAAATCGAAGACGCAGGGCTATGCGTCGCTCGACTATGAACTCCTCGGCTATCGGGAATCGGAACCGGTGCGCCTCGATATTCTGCTCAACGGGGAACCGGTTGATGCCTTGTCCTTCATCACCCACAAGGAGCGCGCCTATCAGCGTGGCCGCCAGGTGGCGGAAAAAATGAAGGAACTCATTCCGAAGCAGATGTTTGAAATTGCCATTCAGGCGGCCATCGGCAACAAAATCATCGCGCGAGAGACGATCGGCGCCATCAAAAAGAATGTCACGGCGAAGTGCTACGGCGGCGACATCTCGCGCAAGCGGAAGTTGTGGGACAAGCAGAAGGAAGGTAAGAAACGCATGAAAGCGGTCGGACGAGTCGAGGTACCGCAAGAGGCGTTTTTGGCCATTCTCAAGGTGGGCGAGGAATGAGTCTCGACCCCAATCCACGCCCCGACGAGATGTCCTCGACGACCGAACCGGCACCGTCTACCACCCCTCCGGAACCAGCGCCAGGCGACGCGCACATCGTCACCGCCGCTCAGCCGGCCCACAAGTCGATCCTGCGGGAATATGCGGAAGCGATCATCATCGCCATGTTGCTCGCCTTTGCCATCCGCGTCTTCGTGGTGCAAGCCTTTAAGATTCCCTCCGGCTCTATGATTCCAACTCTGCTGGTCGGCGACCATATCTTGGTCAGTAAGCTGTCGTACGGCCTGCAATGGCCGGCCGACTGCAAATTCCAGCCTGGATTTCCGCCGGTCACCTGTTACTCATCGCGGACACTCATTCCATTCGGATCGATCCAACGCGGCGATATC
>JACOEF010000311.1 GCA_024998705.1 Nitrospira sp. | reverse complement strand
CTGAAAAACAGCACGAACTTGGTACGAAGGCTGACAAACCGACCCGGTCCGTTCGAGAATAGGGGTAGCGTAGTGGGGTGACGGGTAGGGCCACTCATGGTGGATCCTTTCATCAATACAACTCGTCGGCTTTCTCCTCCAGATCTCTGGGGATGTCGATGTCGAGGAATTTGGCCGTCTTACGATTCAGGCTCAATTCAATGCGGTCCGGGGGCAAAGGTTTCGCTGGCAACGAGACGTGGCCGTCCAAGATTCTGCGGGTGAGTTGCCCCGCTTGTCGTCCGATATCGCTGTAATTGACGGAGAGGCAGAGCAGGGCTCCGCTGCGGGCAAACTCGCGTGAGAACCCGATGACCGGGACGTGTTCCTCCAACGCCGTATTCAAGATAAAGCGCAGTGACTCATCGGTCAGCACCGAGGAATCGGGGACGAGCCATAACGCGTCGAACGACGGCAGTAAACTACGCAAGGCGCCGGGGACATCTCGTTCGCTGTCGATTGGGATCGGAACGAATTCCGACCCCTGCGGTTTGAGGAGGCGCTTGGCTTCCTCGATAAGCGACGCGGTCTTGGACGGATCGTACAGCGTGCCGACGTGTTTGAGCCGAGGCAATAGGACTCGTATGACGGCCAGTTGTCGTTCCATCGGCACTTCCATGAGAATGCCGGTCATGTTCGGGGTGTTGAAGCCGTACTTAGCCGGGTCCAACACCATGGCGTAGACCACTGGAATGTCGACGATCTCCAGTTGTGCGGCCTTCGCCGCTTTCAGTCCCACCGCAAACACCAACGCGGGGTCGGATGCGCGGATCTTGCGGGCCAGTTTTCGCCCCTTCTCCAAATCGCCCTGTAAATCGTATTCGGAGAGGACGATGCCGCTCGGGAGTGTCGCTTTGAACCCGGTGATGGCTTGGTTGTATGCCGCAATGTCGGAAGACTTGAGCACGATGATGGCGGTTGCTGAAGCGACATGGGTGCAGAAGAGGACACAGGCGACAACGGTGAGCACCTGGCCCAGAACCTTCCGAACCTGATCGGATGCCCAAGTGATGTAGGTCGAATGTGGGAATGCGAAGGTCACAGTCTGCGTCCTCATCGAGCCGGCCTGCCTCGTGAGCGTGGCGAATTCCTGCCTACTCGTCGGTATGCCCCTTCATGTGATGCACGATACCGAGAACGCGTGTGGCGACTCCGTCGGCGCCCCGATGGACTCGTCCGGTCCAGGTTAAGCAGTGTAGGGTTCCGTCCGGCCACACGACACGGTGTCGGACGTTGACGGCGTCCTGATCGCGTAAACTGCTTTCGATCTGCATCAGGACCGTTCCACGATCCAGTACATAAATCAGGGCGATATACGCGGCGTAGGTGCCGGGGAAGGAGCCCGAGGGCAGACCGAGTAAGGCTTCGACACCGGGGGACCAATAGATGTGGCCTGATGGCACATCCCAATCCCAGATGCCGACGTCTGACTCCAGCAGCGCCATCCGCAACCGTTCTTCGCTGAGGCGTATCTGCGCCTCTGCCTGTTTACGCGCAGTGATGCATTGCAGAGAGCCTGCCATGCGGAGCGCGTAGCCGTTCGCATCCCGTTCCAGGACCTCGGCTCGAGCGTGAAACCAGCGGTAGTCTCCGGATTTGGTGAGTAAGCGGTATTCGACATCGTAATGGGAGATCCCCTCGTTGAGGCAGGCTGCCAACCGCAGGAATACACCCTCGCGATCATCCGGGTGGAGGCGAGATGCCCAACTGTCGAGAATATCGGGAAACTCGGCTTCATTGTATCCCAGCATGTCACGCACACGCGGTGACCACCATACTGGGGTGAGCGGCGAGTGCCAGGGTTGGCCGGGAAGCACATGGCCGTCCCAGAATCCGTCGTTCGATCCTCGAACGACGGATTTGAACCGCTCCTCGCTCGCGCGCAGCGAATCTTGGACCTGTCTGTAATCGGTGATGTCGCGAGAGATCGCCAAGAGGCGTCGTGAATAACCACGCGTGTCGAGCATGGGAGTGACCTGCACGTCCCACCACTTCGGAACTCCGTTGGTAGTGGGACAGAAGCCGACAAACTTGCCGATCTCGCCGGCTTTGGCCGCTTCGAGCGCAGCCAGGGCGGCATTCCGATCGTCTCCTTCCCACAGGTCCGCCCAGGGTTTATTCAGGTAGCCGCTGAGATCGTCGATGTGTAAGAGCATTTTTCCCGCATCGTTCATGTATTGCAGCCGACCTTCCAGATCCAACACTTTGATGCAGTCCGCACTGCTGCGCAGGATTTGGTTCTTGAACTCTTCACTGTCGTGGAGGGCGACCTCCGCCTCCTTCATGGCGGTAATATCTTCGCACACGATCAGCACCACCGGGTCCTGTTGGGCGTTGAGCACGGCCTGAGCGGTTTCTCGCACCCAGATGACGCTGCCATCCTTCCGGACTTTGCGGTACTCCCACCCTCTGGGCCGGCCCATTTCGGAGAGGCAGGCGGCGAGGTTCCTGCGCACGTCGTCCTGATCGCTCGGGTGGAAGATATTCAGCACGGACAATCCGGGCAGTTCCTGGACGTCATACCCGAGGCGCTCGGCTCCGAATCGATTGACCGACAGAACGGTGCCCGTGGCATCGACCATGAAATACATGGACGGATTGTCGTCAAACAGGACTCGATACCGGCGTTCGCTTTCGATTAGCGCGGCTTCAACCCGTTTACGATCCGTCACGTCCTCCGCGAAGCCCGCGATGCGGTAGACCGTTCCTGACGCGTCACGGATCGGGAATGCGCGATCCCAGATCCATCGTATCGATCCATCAGGTCGGAGGATGCGATATTCCTCACTGTATAGTCCCAAAATTTGCCGGCTCATGGCCGCGTCCCGGACCCGTCGCCGATCGTCCGGGTGGATGGCGTCCATCCATGAACTCGGCATTGCGTAGAGGTTGTCGCAAGAGCGTCCCCACACCTCTTCGTACCCTGGGCTGATATAGAGCACTCGGCTTTTGGCGGGATCGGTGATCCAGAACACTTCCCTGATGTGTTCCGCCAGCTGACGGAATTGCTCCTGACTTTCTTCGACGGCGCGTTCGGCCTCCAAGCGCTCGGTGATGTCCCGGAAGACGACGACGGCGCCTACCACGAGTCCCTTCTCGATGATTGGGGTACTGACATATTCCACCGGCATACTCGTGCCGTCTTTCCTCCAGAAAACATCACGTGATACGGGATGGACCTGCCCGTCGTGGAGTGCGGCGTAGATCGGGCATTGATCGGCTGGGGAGGGGCTCCCGTCAGGCTGCGAATGATGGAGTCGTGCATGCATCGATTGTTCGATGAGCTCGGAGGGGTCATAGCCGAGCAACTGAGCGGCGGTGGCATTGACGAATGTGGCCTGACCGTTGCGATCGAGTCCGTAAATCCCTTCGCCGGCCTGCGTGAGGATGACTTCGTGTAGACGGCGGAGACGGTCGAGAATCTCTTCTGCCTTGCGTCGTTGCGTAATATCGCGAATGATGCCGCTGAAAAACACCGCGGTGTCGGCCGTCCACATGGCCAGTGAGAGCTCAATCGGGAACTCGCTGCCGTCCTTTCGTAATCCCTCAAGTTCGACCAGACGACCGATGAGCCTCGACTGCCCGGTTTCCCGGACCCGGGCGAGGCCGCGCTCGTGCGCGGCGCGATAACGCTGCGGCATCAGCATGGTGAGGGGGCGGCCTTGGATTTCGTCGTCGGTGTAACCGAACAGGCGGGCGGCGGCCTGGTTCCAGGAGAGAATCCGGCCCTTGTGATCCGCCAAAACGATGGCATCGGTGGCGGCTTCGACTAGTGAACGGAATCGCGCCTCGCTCTCACTCAGCGCCTGTACGGCTTGTTCGGCTTTCGCGGCGAGCGCCTGGACCCCGACAGCTCGGCGAAGGATCGCTCGCAGCTCATCTCGATTGTACGGCTTGGTGAGGCAGGCGAATGCGCCTTGGGTCAGTGAGCCGACGGTGCGATCGGCACTGGTGTATGCCGTGAGGATGATCACCGGTAATTGGGGCTGCATCTCCTGCAACGTCCGTAGGACAGACGAGCCGTCTCCGTCGGGTAATCCCAAGTCCAGCAGGACGGCATTGTACTCGTGGTCCCGCGTCTGTGTGAGTGCTTCCGCGCAGGTACCGGCGACGTTCACGTGGTAGCCGTCGTGGTCGAGTAAGTCCTGTAGTCCGAGGGCGATATCGGGATCGTCGTCCACGACGAGGATTGAATGGCCGGGTGTCATGGTTGTCATAACGGCCTCGCTGTCACTTCGGAGTTTTCCCGATCTGAAACCTGGCGCTGAGCATTCCGATGACTCCGTCAAAACCGCATGGTGATCCATCCCATCGACCGGCTGCCGATCCGGTCGCCGAGCGGATGCTCCCGATGTTTGTCGTTCAGTGCATTAAAGACCGAGAAGGCCACTTCCGCCTCACGCATGTAGCCGGCGGCGGCCTTTTGTTGCCAAAACCGATACCCAACACGGAGATTGAGCAGGTTGTAACTGCCGACGTGGTCAGATGGGACTGTTACACCGGTGGTGGGGATATTGGCCAGGAGCGTAAGGTCTGTGCGAGCGGATAGGTTGTTGCCCCGACATAGAAGTAGCTGATCTCCCCGCTCAAGCCGTTGTCCCACTCGGTTCTCAGCCCCGCGCTGACTTTCGATCGTGGGGCGCCCCGTTTGACCGTGCCGCTGAATGACTGGCCGATTTCCTCGTAGGCATAGTTGGCAAATCCACTGAGCCAGCGGCTGACAAGGAATTCAATGCCAGCCTCACCGCCGTAAATGTCGGCAGCACCTTGGTCGTTGACGAACTCTGAGGCCCCGCTGGCGATGATCCGGCTGCCGATCAAATCGGAGACATGGTTGAAGAACAGGTCCGCGCGCACTCGTAACCGGTGTTTCCAGTACCAGCCCTGGTATCCGGCCTCATAGGAAATGATCTGTTCCGGCGTGAGCCGGGTCGAGCCGGTGACCGGCACCGTCGACGAGATTGAGGGTGGAAACGGCACCCCGGTTGGAATCGACGTGGTCACACGCTGGTCTTGATAGGATTCAAACAGGGTCGGCGGCCGATAGGCGGTCGATCCGGAGAGATGAAAGGTGTGGCCCTCGACCGGTTGATACAGGAGCGCCACCCGCGGGCTCCAGGTTCCGTTGATTTGGGAATGGAGGTCATAACGCAGGCCGGCGACGAGTGTCACTGCGGAGGTGGCGCGCCATTCGTCCTGAATGAACAGTCCCAGACGGTCTTCTCGGCTGAATTGAGCTATAGCGCTGCTTGACAGCGAGTTGTGGCGATAATTGATCCCGTAGAGCAACCGGTTCGTGGCCCAGAGGTCGGCCGCATGTTGCACGTCCACGTTGTAGGTGTTTCCCGAGAACGGATTGGTCGATTGTCCGTTGCGGTCGGTAATGCTCAGCAGGTTGACCAATTGGGAGTTGGGACCAATGGTTGCGTGGTCCGTATAGCCGGACCACCAGGCCCGAACGAGAAAGGCCCCATGTTCGTAGAGGGCATTGGCGTACGCGAGCGATGGCCGGATGGAGTTGCTCGTGACTTCGCCGACCTGTCCGTCGTACCGATTGGTGTCGACCAACCCTCCTGATACCTGCAGTTTGGAAGTCGACGATAACGCGTACTCAGTCTGTATGTTGAACTTGTGCGATCGAAAGCCAAGAGCGTCTCGATCTCGCCACTGTTGGGTCTGATCGCGACCGATGGAGAGGCGATAGCCGAATTTCCCGACGGTGCCTGCATGGACGGCGGCGCTGCTGATCGTGCCGAGTTCGCCTGCCCCGAATTGCAGCGTGGTGCCCTTCATTTCCTCCGGCGACTTGGTAATGATATTGATCACGCCGTCGAAGGCATTAAACCCATACACCGCCGAAGCAGGTCCCTTGAGGACTTCGATACGTTTGATTTCAGGGAGCGTGACCGGAATGGATTTCCAGAACACGTTGCCTTGAACGTCGAGGTAAATGGACCGTCCGTCCACCATGACGAGCATCTTGTTCGCGAAGGGCTGGTTTCCACCCCTGGCACTCACGTTGAAGTCGCCCCCGGTCATCTGCATGATTTCCAGCCCCGGCACCCGGCGAAGGACGGTTGGCAAATCGATGGCACCGGATTGCCGGATATCCTCGTCGGTGATGACGTAAACGTTCGACGGGGCCTGTGAGATCGGCTGCTCATAACGCGACGCAATACTGACGGTTTCTTCTTCTTTTAAGAGCGCCAATTCATCACTTGCGGCGAATGGGAACGACTCACGGGCGATCACCGTCGCCGG
>JACOEF010000151.1 GCA_024998705.1 Nitrospira sp. | reverse complement strand
ACGACATCGGCACGTGACGCATCGACTTGATCGAATCGATGCACATCGATTTCAAGATCGCGCCCGAGGCTCGCCAACTGATCACCCGCGGCAGGGCGACGGGGGTCGGCCGCCACGAGTAACACGCGCTTCCCCTGGCTCTTAAACAACCGAGCGAGCTTGCCGGAGGTCGTTGTTTTCCCGGCCCCCTGCAACCCCACCATCATCAGAATGGTCGGCGGCCGGGAGGCCAGGCTGATGCCGGACCGCTCCCCACCCATCATCCCGCGGAGTTCGTCCCAGACCACTTTGACGACCTGATGCCCGGGGGTCAGGCTTTTCAGGACCTCTTGCCCGACCGCCTTCTCACGAACGCGGTCCAGGAAATCCTTGACGACTTTGAAGTTGACGTCCGCTTCAAGCAACGCGAGACGAACTTCCTTCAAAGCCTCAGCAATATTGTCTTCCGTGAGCACACCCTGCCCACGAAGCTTCTTGAGGATTCGTTCGAATTTTTCGCTGAGCGCGTCAAGCACGAGTCACCAAACAAAAAGGCCATCGAAGCCGGGTTCGAGCCAGAGCTCCGATCGCCTCGAAAAACATCAAAAAAATAGCATCGGGCAGTCTATAGAAGGGGGCAGAGTGAAGTCAAGATATTCGGGAGCGATTCCGACCCATCCCCTCAGGCCGTTCCAATTCACCTTGTCGACAAGGCACTCAGCTCGCCCCGGCAACCTCATCAAACATGTGCGGCCATTCCTACCCGACCGTGGCATGAAGCCGGAGCCACGCGAGGCTCGTTCTGGAAGAACCTTCGCGATCAGTCACATGCATCCACAGCAGCGCCTGGCATGCATTTTGTTGACATCATTTTCCGCTTCCGATATGGTGCCTCAAGTCGGCACATAAACGCCGACCGGTGGGAACGAGGAGAGTTATCGGATGAGAAAATCGATCGGCGTGCTGCTGATCTTTATCCTGATCGGCGGAATGCTGGGCGGGATTTTCGGGGAAATTCTTCGCGTGATGGCCCCGAATGGCGCAATCCAGAACATCTTTGCCAGCAATTTCTCCCCCGGCATCAGCCCGCCTCTCACCATCGACCTGGTCCTCCTCAAATTGACATTCGGATTCAGCATCAAGGTGAGCCTGCTCAGTGTATTGGGGATGTTCCTCGGCGCCTATCTCTACAAACAGATGTAACAGAAATCCGAGCCCCTGCACCCCCGGTTGACCGCCGCTACTCCGCCAACTCCAACGCCTTCAATTTCAACGCTCTGATCCGATTCCGTAATTCGGCCGCCCGCTCGAACTCCAATTTCTTGGCTGCCGCCGTCATCTCAACCTCAAGCCGGCGAATCACCTGCTCCGCGTTGCCTGTCGTTGCATACTCGCCCGCCGACTCCGCCGCCAGTTCAAGCTGCCCCTCATTCCCGCTACTGGTTGCATAGTCCAGTACGGGAATCTGCTTCTTGATACTCTCGGGCGTAATGCCATGGGCCGCATTATAGGCTTCCTGGATATGACGTCGACGCGCCGTTTCGTCCATGGCGCGCCGCATAGAATCTGTAACCGTATCCCCATAAAAAATCACGCGCCCGTCCAGATTTCGCGCTGCGCGGCCCGCCGTTTGAATCAACGACCGATGGGAGCGGAGATACCCTTCCTTGTCCGCGTCCAGAATCGCCACCAAACTCACCTCCGGGAGATCGAGCCCTTCTCGCAGCAAATTGATCCCGACCAGCACATCAAATACGCCACGCCGGAGGTCGCGGATGATTTCCGCCCGCTCCAGCGTCTTGATGTCCGAGTGCAGATACCGCACCTTCACGCCCAGGTCGTGATAATACTCAGTGAGGTCTTCGGCCATGCGCTTGGTCAAGGTGGTCACCAACACACGATTTCCCTTCGCCGCCTCCGTCCGCACCTCGGCCAGCAGATTGTCGACCTGCCCCTTCGCCGACCGCACATCAATAAGGGGATCCATCAGCCCGGTCGGGCGGATGATCTGCTCGATGACTTCGCCTTTGGCGTGCTCCAGCTCATAGGGACCGGGTGTCGCCGACACGTAGATCACTTGCTTCAGCATCCGCTCGAATTCAGCAAACCTCAGCGGGCGATTATCGACAGCGGATGGCAGCCGGAATCCGTAATCCACCAGCGTCCGTTTGTGCGAAAAGTCGCCTTCGTACATGCCGCCGACCTGCGGCACCGTCGCGTGCGACTCGTCGATGATCAGCAGAAAATCCTTCGGAAAATAATCCAACAGCGTCGGGGGCGGATCGCCCGGCGCGCGCCCACTCAAATGGCGCGAATAGTTCTCGATCCCGTGGCAGTAGCCCATGGCACGAATCATTTCGAGATCGAACTTGGTGCGCTGCTCGATCCGTTGCGCTTCCAGCAACTGACCGTTCTTCTTGAATGCCGCGACTCGGAGATCCAACTCTTCCTCAATTCCCGTAATCGCTCGTTCGTACCGGTCCGGTGCAATGAGATAGTGCGTATTCGGATAGATGGCAATCTTCGGCAACTCGCCCAACGACTTCCCGGTCAATGGGTCGATCTCATGGATGGCGTCCACCACATCGCCGAACAATTCAATCCGCACCGATTTCGCTTCCGACGAGGCCGGAAAAATTTCGATGACATCGCCGCGCGCGCGAAACGTGCCGCGGTGAAAATCCACATCATTCCGCGCATACTGAATGTCCACCAGCTTCGCGAGTATCTTTTCACGCCGCGTCTCCATCCCCTCTTCCAAGTACACCAACATGTCGTGGTACACCTCCGGCGATCCGAGGCCGTAGATGCAGGAAACCGACGACACGATCAGCACGTCATTGCGTTGCAACAACGACGTCGTCGCGGCGTGGCGCATCTGGTCGATCGCATCGTTAATCGAGGCATCCTTGGCAATATAGGTATCGCTCTGCGGGATATAGGCTTCCGGCTGGTAATAATCGTAATAGCTGATGAAATACTCGACGGCATTATGCGGAAAGAACTGCTTAAATTCCTGATAGAGCTGGCCGGCCAGGGTCTTATTGTGCACGAGCACGAGCGTCGGCTTCTGCACCTGCTCGACAACATTCGCCATGGTGAACGTCTTGCCGGAACCGGTGACGCCGAGCAACGCCTGATGTTGCTTCCCGGCCAGGACTCCGGACGTCAACTTCTCAATGGCTTGCCCCTGGTCTCCACAGGGCTGGAATGGCGCTTCGAGTTTAAACGGAGGCATACCTAATCGATCAACTTGCTAGATGGTTCATGCATCACCAAGTTAACACTCAACCATGCCTGATGATAGGGCTCCCCTCTGCGGCACACTCACCCCCTCAGCTGGAGAACCGATGTCGCCACGGGAACTCACGAGTGTCAAACGGGCAGAGGTCTGTCATATCCGCCACAGGACCGCCAATCGTCCCAACTGCCGCTCTCACCCTGCCGTCGCGAATGGGAGGCGGCCCGCCATCCTTAAGTATATGAAAATGTGCTGGAGATAAAGCAGCAGCCTCCATCGTGCCGCTGACCTGACGACATTGACCCACATGCGTTCGTGCATCAAATCAAGGAGTGTGACCTGGCACCAAGCTTGCTCTTTTTCTCGCTAGCGGGCCTTGGATGTCGATTTCATAGTCGATTCACACAGGAGGACCCCATGACAGATCGGGCAGACCATTATTCAGACGAAGGCATCGCAGAATCGAACGAACGTAGTGCACGCGCGCTCCGCGACCTCACGTACGATCAGAAAAAAGCCGCCGAAGCGGCGTTTCAAGGCGAGCCATTTAATCCCGCTTGGTCGGCAGCCGCCGCCATCGTGTATGAAGGCATCGTGGCCGCCATGTGCCGCCTACAGGTCGCCGCACTGACCAAGACCGAAGTCACGGAGGAATGCCTCACCCGGTAAGAACTCACACCCTGCACCATGTGTGTGCCTGCACTCTCGGCCTGGAGATCGGGTCGTACGGCGCGGATTGTCGAAACATGACACAAGAACGCAGGCGGCAAGAATCAGAAAAACCTCGAGTCAAAGGTCCCTGCCGACAATACCTGTTTGAAGCCGTGCCTCCAGGCCACCATCGCGTCCGTTGACGCCCCCACCAAGACACTCGACAAAACCAGGCGCGTGAGGGGTCGCCACTTTTCGCTGAGGGATGAGGATACTGAGAATAACAGCTGAATGAGAGGGTCGGTCGGTCTCACCTGTCAAACACAGAGGGTGAAAATCCTGCACGTTGCCTACGGCATCGCCTCTAGATCAAGCTTCACGATCAACAGTTTCGACGACACTATCCTAATGAGCCTCCCGAACGAGCCTCGAAGCTTTTTAGGGCGCAGGCCTTACCTCTCCCCGATCCTCACGTGCCACAGTTTCGTATAGACTGAGCCGGTGGGGCGCAGGTCGCTCCTCATGAGGACCACCGCCTCAACGGGAAGCGCCCCTATCTCTAGAGGTCGCTCCATCACACCGTTCTGGGCCAACGCCCGCCCCACCTCCCGCTCCCCGCCTTTGATCCGCGCAAGAGTCAAATGTGGACTGAATGGCCGCTCTTCCGGTGCAAAGTTCGCTGCCCGGCAACAGGCTTCCACCTCACGATGGAGCGCCGCAAGCCGCAGCGCCTCCCGGCCCTGCTCCCAACTCCCTGATGGTCCCACCCAAAGCACCCGTGGTGACTGCGGGCCCGGGAACGTACCCAGTCGCTCAAGAGGAATAGGAATCGCCTGATGCGCTGACACGGCCTGTTCGACGGCCACCCGGAGCGGTTCAATCGATTCGTCCGTGGCATCACCAAGAAATTTGAGGGTGAGGTGCATCGAGACCGGTCGCACCCAACTGATCCTCGCATGGCGATCGCACGTTCGTTCCAGTTGTCGTTTCAAAGTCTGTTGAAGGGTGGCGAGGACCGTACGTATATCCGGAGGCACCTCGATGGCGAGGAACGTCCTGATCATTCCTGACCCTTCTTGATCAGCCAGCGGCGTAGCAGATCGAGTGCCGCCTGCGAGGACCGTTGCTTGATCACCGTCCGGTCACCGCCATGAAAACGAAACTCTCGTGTCATCGCTTCGCCCGGGCCTCCGTCGAGCCCCACATAGACCAGGCCCACCGGCTTCCGCTCAGTCGCGCCACCGGGCCCGGCAATGCCCGTCACGCTCAAGCCGACGGAGGCGCTGCTCCGTTCACGAATACCCCGCGCCATCGCCGCGGCCACTTCCGCACTGACGGCGCCATGACGATCGAGCACAACGACCGGCACGCCCAACATCTCGAACTTGGCGCGATTGCTATAGGTGACAGCCACGCGATCGACGTATGTCGATGAGCCTGGCACCTGCGTCAGCCGATGGCCGATCAGTCCGCCGGTGCAGGATTCGGCGACAGCGAGCGTCAGCTTCTGCTCATTGAGCAACCGCCCGACCACCGACTCCATGGTTTCCTCTTCCTCTCCATAAACAATATCGCCGAGCCGCGCCTTGGCATCGCGCAACATCTGCTCGATGGTGACCGCGCCCTCCGCTCCGGCCGGTCCCGTCAGCGACACCATGACTTCCATTGGGGACGCAAAGATGCCGAGCTGAATCGTGCTCCCTGCGGGAACAAGCCCGACCAGGGCCTGGTCCACGATTGATTCCGGCACCCCGGACGTGTGGAGCACTCGCCGAATCATGGGGGATGCGCTGAGTCGTTTCTGGGTGCGCATCCACGCCTGCAATTGCGGCAGCAGGCCGTCACGTACCATCGGTTCCATCTCACGCGGTACCCCGGGCAAGGCCGCGAGATACGCGCCCTTCCACACGAGAGAGAAACCCGGCGCCGTTCCAACCGGATTGGCAAGGATATCGGCGCCGGCGGGAATCATGGCCTGCCGAAACTGCGACGTAGTCGGGGTTCTTCCCCATTCGGCCAACCGAGCGGTCATGCCATCCAGCGCGGCCTTTCGCCGGCTCAACCGACGCCCAGTCGCTCGCGCCACGGCCTCACGTGTGACGTCGTCGATCGTCGGTCCCAACCCACCGGTGAGAATCACCACCCGAACACGCCGTAACGCAGCCTTCACCACCGACACCATGTCGGAAAGGTCATCACCGACCGTCGTCTTATACCGAAGCTCAACCCCGCAGGCGGCCAGCTGGTCGGCAATGAACAGCGAGTTCGTGTCGAGGCGGCCGCCCAGCAGCAGCTCGGATCCGATTGCGATGGTTTCAGCCGTCCAGGATTTCATCTTGCTCATGAGGAATACCCCTGTGTGATCGGAAGAACACGAGAGGGGGCGGATCCTATTCGATCCGCGCAAAGTCCAGCTCGAAGCTGACCTGGCCTCTGCTGGAAGGAAAGACCGTAAGCATAGTCCTCGCCCGTGGATCGAGTTCCGCGTAGGCGAACTGCGCAATGACCTTCGCGCGGTAGGCAGGCTGTTGCGGCCACACCGCCGTACGGTCGCCTCTGGCATCAAATCGAACCGTAGCCGGCTTCACCGTCCGACCGGCTTGCTCCAGCACCACGTAACTGTCGGCGGCAAATTTCACCCGATCGCCGTACAACTGAACGTTGACCAGCAGATTCTCGTTCGCCATGACCTGGGCGATATCCTGCTCGGTCGGCGACAAGGCCCGTAAGGAAAGATGATTGGCCATCACCAGCAGACTTCCCAGCTTTGTCATGATGAAGCCGCGCGGGGCAAGGTCTTCGCCGGCGCCGAACCAGCTATGGAGTTGCTCCGGGGAGAGACCTTCAGCGGCGGCCTGCTTCCCCCGTTCCACCGTCGCCTGAATCTGGTCGGCGGTCGGCTGCACTTCGATGGCATACGATGAATCGATGCCCCACCACAGAACTACCAAGAGGCTTCCTGCGAGGCAGAATCCGATCGGCAATTTTGAAGCGCTGCGCATCATGTGCAGGCAGTATCAGATCGATATAGGCCTGTCAATTCGAGCCTCGCGGGCCCCGGACTCTGTTGACAGCTCCAGAGACGAAATGCTAAAGAGCTAACTCTTATTCTTTTACATTATCAAGAAGTTGTCTGGAGGGTTCGTCATGTCCAGCCCCGAACAAGCTCCCCGCCGTCAATACGTCAATTTTACCTTCTATAAGATCGATCCCGCCTGGCGTCGGCTTCCCGAAGATGAACGCACACGCGGAAAGCAGGAATTTCTCCGAGCCGTCGAAGAGTATCAGGGAAAAGTGCTCGTCATCGCCTACACGACCGTCGGTATTCGCGGGGATTGTGACCTGATGCTCTGGCGCATCAGCTATGAGCTTGAGCTGTTCCAGGAAATGAGCACGAAGATCATGGCCTCCGGATTGGGCAAGTATCTCTACAATCCCTATTCGTACCTCGCGATCACCAAACGCTCGATTTATGTCGACCACCATACTCATGAGAACCAGGAGAGCAAGCGGCTCACCGTGGTTCCCGGCAAGGCCAAGTACATCTTCGTCTACCCGTTTGTGAAAACTCGCGAGTGGTTCCTGCTCACCAAGGCCGCGCGGCAGGGCATGATGGACGAACACATTGAAGTCGGCCATCGCTTCCCCTCGGTTAAGCTCAACACCACCTATTCGTTCGGTCTCGATGACCAGGAATGGGTTGTGGCCTTCGAGAGCGACAAGCCGGAAGACTTCTTGGACTTGGTCATGGCGCTCCGGGAAACCGAGGGCAGCCGGTACACCTTACGCGACACCCCGATTTTCACCTGCATCCGTAAAAGACTGAAAGAAACCTTGGATACCCTGGGCGGTTAACCGCTAGTACGCAGCAGTTTGTGGACACGGCCTTCGATCTTAAGATCGAAGGCCGTGTTGTTTCTATCCCGACACGCCGTCTGATCTAACACGCTCGCGATCCATGCCCACTGCACCCCCTCCCCCCTTCAGATCCGATCGCGGTGCGGCGATCTACTCAGCCCTCCTGCCAGGACTGGAGCAACTCATTCGGGGGCGATATGGAGCAGGACTCTCCTACGGGCTGGTCACCATTCTCCTGATCCTCCTGAGCCTGGCACTCGGGCGGGTCTCCGGCCGCGCTGCCGAAGTCTTCTTCTTCATGTTGCTGGCCCTTCCCTGGTGGGCCCTGCAAAGCTACGATGCGGCTCTCGGGCCGGCCGAGAACGGTTCCGACATCGTCAGAACAACCCGCACCGCTTGGTCACAGGGACACGACATCCGGTTTCTCGGACTCCTCTTTCTCGTGAGTGCGGCAAACGATACCCTGCTCATCGTCAGCAATCCCGACTACCTGCTCCCCTTCTTTTGCACCAAGTTGGATGGCGTCGCCGGCTTTATCACCAAGGGCTTGTCGCCGATTCTCCATACCCTGGTCGGGTATGGGTTTTTGCGGGTCAAGAAATGGTCGTTGCTGATCTACCTGCTATATGCCGCCTACGGCACCACCAACGCCCTCGTCAATTTGGCCTGTTTTGGCCCGGGACGGATTCGAAACACACTCCTCGTCGCACTCGTCCTTTTCACCGGCTATGTGATCGGGCGATGGCGAATTTTCAGGCCCTGACCGCCACCGTCAGTCCCGTTTTCCGTATTTTGACACTCGGGTTGAGCCTGTGTTACCTCTAATAGCTATACCGTTCCACACCTTCAGACGGAGCAGTGTCCATGGCTGAAAACAACGCGGTCTACGCCATTCGATTTCCCGACGGTTCGGTGACCTTGTATATCGACGAAGAATACGCCATTGACCGGGGCGTCGATCCCGCCAAGTTAGTGCGGGTCGAAATCCCCCGGGAACTGTTTGTCAGCGGCAGCATCCAGCAAATCCGTGAATATGTCGCGGTCTACCTTGAAACCAGCCATCAGGGCACGGCTTGAGCGAACCTTTTACGTCGCACGAGGGGCCACACCATGACCGCTTTGTTCACCTCAGATCTCATTACTTCGACGATCGAACAGACTCCGATTCAGGGTCGGATCATGCTCAAGCTGCTGCTGTTGCAGCACTTCGATATCACGGAAGAAGAAATCACCCATATCGCGGCTGATCGGCCCGATCCGCGTTGCGTCGCCGGCTCGAAACCCCTCCACCAGGTTGTGAAACAAGATGCGTTACGCGATGTGACCAGCCGCCGTGACGAGTATCGCCGCCGGGTCCGATTGCGCCGAGAACGCCTGTGGCTTCAGATGGAAAGCATGAAAGGGATGATCGCCCTCGCCGAGGGGTTGGTGCGTGCCGCCTCCGACATCCTGCTCACACAATATAAGCTAGACGAGGCCGCGGTGACGACGCTCAAGCAGGACGCTCGTGCGGCGGTTCCCAAGCCGGCCATCCGGCTATTGAACCGTCGGTGGGATGAAGATGACATTTCTGCCGAAGCGTATCAGGAAGCCCGACTCGGCCTGGAACTTCAAACGCAACTGCGCCTGCTGGACAAGTACCGAAAGCGGTATGAACTCTCAGCGCGGGAATGGAAATCGATTAATGCAGCCCCGTTGCAGGATCACGAGATCGGGCATATCTGGGGTATTCCGGCCGGGAGTCTCGCGGCGCGGAAGGTCAAACATCTCCACCAGTACCTGCAGGCCCTTCAAACCTCTCTCCAACGGTCGTCGGCGAAGGATCTTCCTGCAACCGCACCGCTCGATCTCTGGAAAGAAACCCTCGCGGTCTTGGGAGAACGGCCGGTGGAGCGATCGGTTGCACACTATGACGGGTTGGAACGCACCGAAGACGCGCTCGTGGAGAAACTTCGGACCTTCGCCTGGGGTACCCTGGGAGAAGACCTCGAAGGAAAATTCTGGCTCTCTCTCGTCCATGGCGCCAGCTCCAACGCCGTCCACTCCGAAAACACCCGTTCGTTGTTTGGGCTGCAACGCTTGATGGCCGTGCTGTCGGAAATAGATACCAGTCCCGATGCGCTCGAACAGGAGATGTTGGCTCGCACGGCACCGGTGACAAAGGAAGCCCTGGCGCTGGCGGATGAAGCCGCCCGACAGACGGTGGAAGAAGTCGGGCAAATGAAGCAGCATGTTTTGACGAGTTTCATAGGCGAGTTACACGACGATCTTCGACGATAGCGGCTTGGGGCGACCATATGGCGGCAGCCCCCGCCAACAGAAGGCGTATTGCACGCCCGGATTTCTGAAACTTTTTTCAGTACCTCCTTCTCAGCCTGGAGTGAATTTTGTATAATCCAACCATGAGGCTGCAACCTACGGGCGAGCATTCACTCCGGCGCACGTTGAGCAAAACGGTCGTCCGGCTCGGGATCTTGACGGTTTTGGCCTGCGCCCTCCCCATCAGCTTACTTTCGGCTACGGCCTTGGTCGAAGTGACAGAACTCCTGGCCCATCCCGATCACTACGACCATCAAGTCGTCACCGTCAGCGGGCGCGTGACCAGCTTTCAGCTCGCCACCAACCGCGACGGCCACCCGGCATTCGGCTTTCTCCTGCAAGACACCGCAGGAACTGTGAAGGTCGTGGGGCTGGGAAAGTCGGATGTGCGGGAGGGTGACTACGTGGTGGTCGAAGGGATCTTCAGCCGTCTTCGTCAGGCCGGCCGCGCTATTGTGTATAACGAGATCAAGGCCACATCGGTCCAGTCGATGGCCAGGATGAATCCAGACCTGGTCGGTTAACGCGCTGCTTTTTCCCCGGACACAGCTTCCGTCATCAGCTGGCGTTCACCACGCCGGATATCGACGACCCTGACATCGAACACCAACGTCTTCCCTGCAAGCGGATGGTTGAGGTCGAGCACAATCACCTCCGGCCTGATGTCGGCGACATAAGGAAACACCACCCGACCGTCCGGAGCGGTGGTTTCCAACTTCATTCCGATCCGCTGAGCCTCCTCCGGAACTCGATCTCGACTGACTTCGAAAAACCCCTCAGGATGAATCTCGCCATAGGCATCCACGGGCGCGACTGACACCAGCTTGGCTGTCCCGAGTTCCATACCGTCAAGCGCCGCTTCCAGGCCCTGCAGAATCTCCTCTTGTCCATGGGTGTAGATCAGTGGGGTTTCCCCGACAGTGGTCTCGATGACACAGCCGTCTTCGAGCTGAATGGTATATTCGACGGATACGATATCGCCCTTGGATACGAACATCTCTCACACTCCTTCTCGGCCGTCCCACGGACTCCGGCCATAGTTCACAGCTGCAGGGCCGACTGCGCCCAACCGGCTAATCTCGCTCGTTGATCAAGCGGCGGACAGCGATACTCCAGGGGCGACCTCCACGTCTACCCTATCACGGGGAGGTGCGGCGGTCACGCGAATAGCAGGAAACAGGGTCCGGCATCGACCCATCTGGACTGTAAGACCAACGAGGAAGGGCATCACCCGGTGCGCTACAAATCGGGGCATGACGTAAGAACAGGCAGGAATCAATCGTTACCAATGCCGGTAAGGACCTGAATCGAGATGCACAAACTTTCCACGCGGATAATACCCCACCCCGCCACAACCGAGTCGCAATGCGACCTCACGCAGTGTCCGCAACGACACACCGGGAACCTGCACATCGACCGCTTTTCCCGACATATGGTAACTATGGCGCGCCGCGCGTGTGCCCATTCTGATGAGCTGCTCGTTATACTCAGGCGAACGATACCCGGATACAATATGCACCGTACGACGACCGCCGATTCGCTTCTGCCCGAGGTTGATGAATTCAATCAGCTGCACATCCATCATCGCGGTTTCGTTCGTGTGGTGGCAGCGCAGAAAATGGTTGAGCGCATTGAGCGCATCCTGATCGTACTCGCCGGCTCCGTCCCGGTACGTGACCGACAGCCGTTCATCAGTCTGCAGGTTGTATAAATTCAACCGGCCGTCAGGCAACCGCGACGCCCATGCCTTGGACGGAAGAGCCATCCGCGCGAATGCCAATGCAAGCCCGGCCGTGGCCGTACGCAATAATCCCCGTCTGGTCAAAAGAGACGGTGCTTCAGATATCATCACGTTACTCCCACTCAATCATGGATCCGCAATCAATCGCTCTCTGCGGCTGTCTACTGTGAAGCGCAAAACCGGAGGTTGATCGTCGCCACATCCGGAAGCGACACGTCGACCTCGCCGGGATACAGAATAAACCACGAGGAAGAAGACACGATGCTCAGCGGGTGAATGCAGGCTGTTACTCTTAGCAAATTACCGAAGAACGGTCAACCAATTCCCCAGATGAATGCCGGCTCCGCCTTCAGGCGCGCACGGATCGCTCAACATGTTTACGGCATGCACCACCCACCGGCAGCGAGATTAATGTTCGGTCATCGACGCTCGCGGGGATAGCCCGAGCACGCGCCGCGCATCAAGCGTTCGATCCATCCCATATTGGCGCAGCCGTCGATACAAGGTCGATCGACTGATACCCAGTTCCTGCGCGGCCCGGCTCAAGTTCCCTTGCGACAAGGTAAACGCCTTCATGATCAGATCGGTTTCGATCCGCTGTTGATTGACTTTGAAGGAAATCGAACCGTCGTCTCCGGGCACCGTCGAGTGCGCGATATCCAAATCCATCGGAGTGACGTGTGCTCCCTCCGCCCTGACGACCGCGCGCCCGATCCTGTTGGACAACTCACTCACATTGCCGGTCCAGGGATAGGCCCGCATCGCCTCCAGCGCTTCGCGAGTGAATCCCTCGAGCGACTTATTGTAGTGAGCCGCGGCCTGGCGGAGGAAGGCCATGGCCATCAAGGCAATATCTTCGCCGCGCTCTCGCAGAGGAGGCAGATTGATGTGCACGACGCCGAGCCGATAATAGAGATCTTCGCGGAACGTGCCTTTTTCAATCGCTTCCTTGAGATTCACGTTCGTGGCCGCAATGATGCGGACATTCATTTCGATCGCTTGATGCCCGCCCACCCGTTCAAATGTGTGATCTTGAAGAAACCGCAGCAGCTTCACTTGCAGGGCATTGGGCAGTTCGCCGACCTCGTCGAGGAAGAGCGTTCCTCCCTGAGCGAATTCAACCTTGCCCTTCTTCTGCCCCACGGCTCCCGTGAACGCTCCCCGCTCATAGCCGAACAGCTCCGACTCCAACAGACTTTCCGGAATCGCTCCGCAATTGATCGGAATAAACGGCCCCTGCCGCCGTAGTCCCCGACCATGGATCGCGCGCGCCGTCAGCTCTTTGCCGGTCCCGCTGTCACCGGTGATCAAAATAGGCGCATCATTGGTCGAAACCTTGCGGATCGCATCAAAGATCCGATGGATGCTGGGACTAGTGCCGAGCATGCCGCTGAATTCATCATGACCTGCCCCTTCCGTGACGCCCAAGCCATCTCGTTCCAAATCGGCGACGCGCGCCGCCCGCCGAATAATCTGCCGCAGGAGGCTCATGTCCAGCGGCTTGGACAACACGTCATAGGCGCCATGCTGAATGGCGCGAACCGCAAGACTTCGCTCCGTGCTCTCCGTGTAGGCGATCACTTTTCCGCCATGTCCGGTCTGCCGCAATTCCTGCAAGACTCGCACATAACCCTCGGCGACGGAATTCGACGACGATTCCAAGGCCAGGAGAGTCACCAGCGGCATCTGTTCGTGAATCTGTAACACCGCCGCCGGATTCCACTCGGAGGCGACCAGTTCAAATTCGTCCTCGAGCGATGAGCGCACGGCAGCCGCGATTGACGGATCATCTTCCAGAATGAATACTTTGGGTTTCGCCACGATTCGGCTCCTTTCAGCTGGTGAGGCCGGAGAGCGAGGGATCAAAAGCCCCTCGGCCCACGGTCTACGCGACGCGATGTCTTAGCAAATCAGGCGTGGAGGCGTACTACGCGAGCGGCGCCGGAGGATCCAAGGAGTCACACAGAAACACATCCGTACCGAACGCCTTAGCCAAGTCTGGAAACGACTCGCTCCAGCGGTCCGCCGTTCGATCTACCATTGCGATGATGGGCACTTGCGGGCAGGTCTCTTTGAGACTGGACAGGGGACTCTGAAGAGGGGTCGAGGCAGAGGACAATCTCACTACGATTACATCCGGCCGAAGCTCTTTCAGATTATGCTCCAAATGATGAACGGCCGAGGTCATGGTGGCCTGATACCCGTGCAGCGCAAACCAATCCGCGCATTTATACCCGTTCGTCACGTCTTCATACACCACGGCGACCGTCGGTCGTCTCGGCATTCGCGGCCTGTTGCCCCTAACCGATCGCACCATCATTCCCTCCACGCGTTCATCGGCCTAACTCGTGCGTCGAACGTCGGTGAGTTGTGTCAATCGATGCTCCATGTGATGCCCCCACCAGCTCAAGTCCTGCAACATGGCGATTTCCGCCGCAGTCAACTTGGTCAAGATACTGGGCCAACCAGGCCGAAACGAGCCGGTGCGACGATCGATACACGATCGCTCAGCCATCCCGTTTCTTTGCACTGCCTCAAAGACCTCGAGCAATGTCGTCGTCGGGGATATCCAGGGATTATGCATGAGCCTGAGGATAGGCCCGGAGAGAACCTGACGCTAAAGGTAGGGGTGCCATTTATGCGTCACAAATAGACAGCACCAATTCGTCATAGTTACAACTACATCGAACAGTCTGTCGGCATGCGATCAGACGACCAATCCATGTTGCAGGGCATATCGCGTTAACTCCGCATTGTTCTTGAGATTCATTTTGTCCAAAATTCTCGCCCGATACGTACTGATGGTCGTGACGCTCAGGTGAATGCTTTCGGCAATATCGCTGACCGTTTTCCCGGATGCGATCAAGCACAATACTTCGTACTCCCGATCCGACAGCCGTTCATGCGCCAACTTGTCGATACCCGTCCTGACTGTCAGCGCCAGGGCTTCTCCCACTGAAGCGCTGACGTATTGGCCACCGGCCATCACCTTTTTCGATGCGTGCACCAATTCTTCCGGCGCGCTGGCCTTGGTGAGATACCCTGCGGCGCCGGCCTTGAACATACGACTCGCATATTGGTCCTCCGGGTGCATACTCAGAATCAAGACCGGCAACGTCGGCGCCAGTTGCTTGAGTTCCTTCAGCACCTCGGGACCACTGCGTCCCGGCATGCTGATGTCCATGACAACAAGATCGTAGGACCGCTCACGCACGTGGTCGAGCATCTCCTGCGCGTTTCCACACTCGGCCATCGTGGCGCCTTCGAAGCCTTCTTCCAAAATATCCTTCACACCACGGCGAAAGGACGGATGGTCATCCACGAGGAGAATTCGCACGGTTCCTGTTGTTCGCATAGTACCCTCCATCATGTGCTGGTCCTCTCTGTTATCGAGGCAATTGCAGCACGATCGTCGTGCCGGCACCTTCCCTCGTCTCGATCTGCACGTCTCCGCCAAGCAATCCGGCGCGCTCGCGCATCCCCAACAAACCAAAGGATCTGGCGTCGGCAAGCCGATCAGGCGGAATTCCGCACCCGTTGTCGTTGACCTGCAACAACAATCCCACGCCTTGATCCTCCAAACGCACCTGCACCTCCGTCGCCTTGGCATGCCGGGTCACATTAGTCAACGCCTCCTGACAAATTCGAAACACGGCGGTGGCATGCTCAGGGGCCACCCGCAAATCTTCATGGCTGACCGTGCAGTGACAGGGAATGCCGGTGCGACGTTGAAAATCACGGCACTGCCATTCGATGGCCGCAACCAGGCCAAGATCGTCGAGCACGCCCGGTCGCAGCTCCGCCACAATCCGTTGCACGGAGGTGATGGTACTATCGACCTGCTCCTTCATCCCTCGAATTTTGTCGTCGATCTTGGCACGATCCCGTGGAACCAGCCGTTCCCCCAGCAACCCGCCCAGACGGGACAGATCGATCTTCAGGCACGTCAGGCCCACGCCCAACTCATCGTGCAATTCGCGCGCAATTCGCCCGCGTTCCTCTTCACGAATCCCTTCCATCCGCCCGGAAAGCTTACGAAGGCGTCGCAGAGAATCCTGCAATTGTTCCTCGGCACGTTTCCGATCCGTCGTGTCCTTAAAGACGACCACCGCCCCGACGATGTCCCCTCGCTCACGAATCGGGGTACTCACATATTCCACTGGAAAACTGGTTCCGTCTCTTCGCCAGAACCGGCTGTCCGCCTCTTCCAGAATTTCACCGGCCCGAATCGTCTCGGCGATCGGACTCCCCTGTCCAGCGAAGGACGGTTCAGCATCATCGGGGCAGTGCACCAGCATCGCAAACGACTGTCCGATCAAGTGCTGTGCCTCCCAGCCGAACATTTTCGCGGCCGCCGGATTGACGAACGTCAGTCGCCCGTCGCGGTCGATCCCGTAGATGCCCTCTCCCGCAGAATTCAACACGACTTGATTGTGGTGATGCAGGCGGTCCAGTTCTTCCTCCGCCGCTCGCCGCTCGCTGATGTCGCGCATGATAATCGTAAAAAAGAGATCCGATTTCCCCTTCCAGGAGGTCACACTCAACTCAAGCGGAAATTCGCCTCCGTCTTTTCGTCGACCAAAGACTTCCAGCGTCTTGCTGGTCAATTGCACCCGTTCCAGCACTCGCACCCGCTGAACGTTCCGTTCCAATTCTTCGTGATACCGCTCGGGAATGATGGTCGTGACAGGCTGTCCAATGATATCTTCCGCCGAATGCCCGAA
Source organism: Nitrospira sp. (assembly GCA_024998705.1). GTDB lineage: Bacteria > Nitrospirota > Nitrospiria > Nitrospirales > Nitrospiraceae > Nitrospira_A. The sequence continues at coordinate 3,207 of JACOEF010000151.1, read as the reverse complement.
GGTCGCCTCAGCGCCTTTGTTCCAGAACGCCACTTTCATGAGCGCATTCCCCAGGACAATGGCGTCCTTCGTCGACTGCACGATGGAGCGCAACCGTTCTTCGCTGACCCGCAGCGCATCTTCGATCCGGCGGCGTTCGGTGACATCACGGATGATCCCCAAGACGCCGATGACTCGGCCTTGGCGCATCTGCGGCGTGCCGACGAACTCTCCCGTCACATACCCGCCCTGCTTCGTGCTGATCTGCATCGAACAGGTGAGCGGCGCACCGCGCTCAAGAATGGCCTGCAATACATCCTGACAAAACCCTGCGTCATCGGGATGCAGCAGCGCAACCAGCGGTTCTCCCATCCATTGTGAACGGGACCAGTTCGTGACCGTCTCAAAGGCCGGATTGAGTGAGGTGATCGTGAGGTCGGCCGAGAGGGTGAAGATGATATCCCGCGCCCCTTCGACCAAACTTCGGAAACGATATTCGGATTCGAACAATGCATCCTGTGCCCGCTTCAGCCACGTAATGTCATGAAACACCAGCACGGTTCCGGACAGCGCACCGGCCTCATCTTTGATCGGCCTGGCATTAATACTGATCCACCGGCCGGGCAAACTCGGGGAAGCCCGCAGGTACACTTCGAGCCACCCGATATTCTCGCCTTGCAGCGCACGCCCCAGCGGCCAGGCCGCCGGCTGGAACGGCGTCACCGTGTCGGCATGAAAAAACTCATGCCGCTCAGCCCAGGCCATCGGAGGGGTCTGCGCGGGAGAAAATCCGAGAATGCTTTCGACGGCCGGATTGGCCACGACCAGCTCACCCGCCGCATCCGTCACCACCACCCCGTCCCCCATGCTGCGCAACACGGAGTTCACGATTCTCGTCTGCGCATCCAATGCCTGCTCGGATCGCTCAAGCGCGTCCGCCCGTTCCCGGACCGCCTGCTTGGCCTGCGCAATGCCCGCCGACTGCGTCCGGACCGCGTTCTCGTATACCTGCAATAATTGCTCTGCCACGGCCAATCGGGAGTCGTGCCGGAGGTGGGGCCGCCGCTCCGTCGCGCCGGGCACAGACCCGGTGCTCGACGAAGGCTCGACACCCGTTTCCAGGGGAGCGGTCTCATCGAAGGCCAACAAAGACGTCTTGAGACTCAAGGCCAGAGATTTGCACAGCGTCGCCGTCTCGCGGGGGACCGGGGTTCGTGAAAACAAGATCACCGCGAACAGATCACGGGAGGGTAACATCCCGCCGAAACACAAGACCGATTTGACGCCATACTTGAGAACGAACCCCTTCTGCATCGGCACATGCGTACTTCCCACCGCGTCCGGAACATAAAAAACGTTGTAGGTCTTCTCCTCCAGATCGACCAGCCATTCCCCTTCGGGAGTCACCTCGAAACTGGACGCCGCACCGAATTGGTGCAGCAGTTGTGAAAACATCGGAAACTGCTTCACGAAATCGGCGCTGACCATCGGAATCACTCGGTAACGATGAGAGCATTCCACGCGATTCCAGTCCGGCTCGTCACCCGCCGTGGCGATGAGGGTGAAACACTTGAGATCGGGAGATGGAGCGGTCCCCCCCAGCTTTTCGCGCACCATCTCCTGGGTCGTTGGATCCAACCGGCTGTAGGAGCTCGTCTTGAAGCAGCGGACCAGGACGCAGTCACGGTCCCCTGTGTCAGCATTGCCCAGGGTGTTGAAGAGATAGTCCACCGCGCGCGACGCCGCCTCCTGCAGAGAATGTGACTGCTCCCCCAGCTGACGCAACACGGCTGAGCATTCGGTCATTTCCAACAGGGAAAAATGAGCCAGACTATACACAGGCGGGCCCTCGGGTGATGGGGGAATACGGAATTACGCGCCACTGATGGACGTTCGTCCGGAGAAGCCAAATCATGAGGAAGGGCGCGCCTCTGCAGAACACGGCCTTGCACGGCGAGACACAGAGTTACTCTCGAGGCGAGTCTAGTAAAGGGGACCCGCCCTGTCAAGGCGGGGAGTCACGCGGGGCGCCTCCAGGCAGCGGGAAGAACGACCGGATGGAATCTTCTGAGGCCATGGTGCGGGCAACGACCGCGGTTACCCGGAAGAAGCCCGTTGAGAGAGCGCTTGAGACAACAACGCCACGTCCGAGGGATAGGTGAGGCGCTCCAGCGCATCCTCGCGACTGACCCACTGCACCTCGTCAACCTCTCCATCCGGTACTCCCGACTCCTCGAGCGCCGACATGTGGAACCACACCACTGTCTTGCGAAACCGCCGCCCTGCCCGTTGAAACCAATAGTCGGTCGTAGGGAGGTCGGCCTCGATCCGGCACCACCAGCCGGTTTCTTCCAACACTTCCCGCACGGCAGCTTGGGCAGGCGTTTCACCGGCATCGAGCCGTCCCTTAGGGAACGACCAGACAGGACGTCCTTTGATGTCGGACACCCGGATCAGCAACACAGTCTGTTGCCGCAACACCACTCCACCAGCCGACCGCACGAGGCCCGCTTCAGGCATGACCCGTCCCTCTCCCCACCACGACCAGGATTCGCTCTGACATACTCCATCTAGGCCCGGTGGGGCAATCCCAGAAACCACGCCAAGAGGCGGTCTTGTGCCCGGTCAGGCAGAATCCATTTCAACATGGCCCTGAATCGCGCATCCGCGCCGACGAGATACCGCGCACGCGGTCGTGAGGCGGTCAACGCATCGGCCACCACGCGGGCCACTGCCTCCGCAGGAATCGCGCGCGCCGCCGCTTTCTGCATGACGTCTTGCATACGGGACAACAGGTGCGCGTAACGTGCGAGCGACTCGGGTGCAACGCCACCAAGCGTCCGTGTCGCCGACATCGTGGCACGTTGCCATATTTGAGATTGAATCGCACCCGGCTCGACCAACGAGACCGAAATACCCCAGGGCACCAACTCCAGCCGTAACGCGTCGCTCATGGCTTCCAATGCGAACTTTGAGCCGCAATAGGCCCCCAGAAACGGAGTGGCCGCCAGCCCGGCGATGGAACTGATATTCACGATGCGACCGCGAGCCGGCCTCAGCAGGGGGATGAACGCTTGGGTCACGGCAAGCGCACCGATGACATTGACCTCGAATTGCATCCGCACCGCATCCAGCGGTAAGACTTCCAACGGACCGGCCACAGAGATGCCGGCATTGTTGACCAGCCCCGCCAATCCGGTGTCGCGCGTGGCCTGAGCCACGACCTGT
>JACOEF010000649.1 GCA_024998705.1 Nitrospira sp. | reverse complement strand
TATCTTGATTCTGCCAAGGGCTGGGCCACTCAGGCCCAGGTGCGGGAGAAACTAGGCGCGCCCAAGATAGTTCGACAGGATGAGAGCGGAGCCACCGTGTGGGTCTATGAATTGCGGGAGCAACAATCCGGAAACCGGCTGACCACCCCCGGAACATGGTGCGAACAATATCTCGTCACCTTCGATGACAAAGCTGTGCTGCAGAAATGGAGACAGGTGTCCCATTTCCATGGCGGTGAACTGATGCCGCAGGAATGCATGCCGGAGGCGGAGCCGGAGAAATAGTCCTCAAACCGAAGAGCTTGCTAAGCACATCGCTCTCCTCCATACCATTCAACTACTGTCCTCGACTCTGCCTCAATGCCGCCTGGCCCAGACTGTACTCAATAGATACTTTTACTCACCTCAATTGAGGGAAGGCTTTCGCTACCACTCGTGCTGTAACTCGTCACGACAAAGTAGTAGGTATTCCCCACCGCCAGGCTGCTCACAACATACGAGGTCACATTTCCCACGTCCAGAGTGGTTCCGTATTGACCCGAGGCGGTCCCTACATACACTTTATAGCCAGCAAGAGTAGTGCTGGTCACCGGGTTCCACGTGAGCGAGGCCATCGTACTCGACCCGGTCACGGAGGTTGACGTCGTCGGAGCCACCGTCAACGTCACGGGAACTGAAGTACTTCCGCCTTTATCGACAGTGATCGTAACCGTTGCGGTAT
>JACOEF010000648.1 GCA_024998705.1 Nitrospira sp. | reverse complement strand
GAGACGCGCCATACTTCCCTCGCTAAGGAAGCGATACTCCTCCGCATTGACAGGATGTGCCTCGACCTCGACGACATGTTCCCAAGACAGAGACACAATCCGTTCAAGCCGCCCCTTCGGCTCAAGAGGCGGAAGCGAAAAGAAATAGTCTGTCATTCGGTGGCGGCGTGCCACTGCGCGATCCACTAGACTGCGGTAGCAGCGGTTCCACAGACTTTTTTCTCCGGATTCGAAGGTGTAGTTTCTCCTCACGATCGTGCCAGGAGGCAGCAGCCTTTGCACCAAAATGTTCGCGCATAAGTGCATGTGATGATGGCCATCGAGACGGGAAGGGGCGCGCCCATAGAGACGAGTGAATTCATCCAACTGGGATGCAACGACGTAGTCGAATGCCCTCGTCAATCCAGGGTGAAACAGGATCTGCGCAAGACGATGTCGTCGCAGATATCGGGCAATCTTTTCCTGATAGTCCCGAAGTTTGGAAGGGGCATTTCCCGACTGAAATGGCGTGGTCAGGTTCAGATGCAATCCGGTATCAAGCGCTTCTTCCCGCGCGACAGTTGCCGCTCGCTCCGAGTCTTTCATAAACACCATGGCGCTCACTGCGGAGATGCTTCCGTGGCGCACACACTCAAGCGTTCGGTCAGTCGTCGTACAATCTCTTCCCCAATCATCCGCGTTTACAATCAGTGCGCCAAGCCTCTGCTGCGCCATCACCGCATCCCCTGTCGATGCACTCCATCCTTTGGATCATCTCGAGTCGGCAATATATTCCGTTTTCGTTGCATGTTTATCCTCTACACCGCCGCATGCGCTTATCAATTTCTTACGAAGGATCGACCAACGCTCAGCAGTGCCTCGCCTATTCTCACGCAGACTTTACTGAGTAGGCTCTCGCAGGCTTCGAATTGCCCCACGAATCTGAGCTCTCGACCATGGTCGCCGGCCAAATCACTTTTAAACTTGTATGTGCCCGGATTCTCTTCAGGATTGATGCCATGAAGGTCATACCAAGGTACCCGATTCTTGTTTAGTTGTTCGATCTGTTTCCACTGGAGGAGATAGGATCCTCGACTTTTGACTCCGGCCGTGCTCGTTGCGCCGAACAAATATAAGGCAGTGGAACCAATGGCACTGCAAATTACCCCTGCGCAGATACTCGCATTC
>JACOEF010000496.1 GCA_024998705.1 Nitrospira sp. | reverse complement strand
ATGGTTTTCCACACGCAGCAACCCTGCCGCCGACAAGATCGTCTCGAACTCGTGGGCCCTTCCGAAGTTGCCGGAGTATCCGACCACGAATTTGTTTTGCAGTCCCCACTCGATCCTCAGGTCATTCTTCTCCCGCTCGACTGGTCGAATCGCCAGGCCATCGGCCCAATTATGGATGACGCGTATCGTGTCCGGTTGAAGTCCCTCATCCCGCAGTTTACTTGCCATGCCTTCGCCGATCACGACCTTACACCGGGCTGTTCGCAGAGATCGATTTCTCAGGTTGCGGAGTGGTTGTTCCAACCAGCCGGCTCCCTGCACCGCTAGGGCGGACGCGACTTCGGGAAAGAGATCTTGAATCCAGTTGATCAAGACTGCGCCTCTGACTTTGCTCACAACGGCGGCGACGACTGAAATGAGAGGCGGGTCGGTCTTGGCGACGATGACATCACCCGAGCGGACATGTTTCAGAAGACACCAGAGTGCGCTCAGGTAAAACGTGCCGTAGTCGATTGCTCGCCCCCAGAGTCGACCGCGCCCGAAACGGCTGGTCCAGACACGTAGGATCTCGACTCCTTGGACGGTTGACCTTGCCGGGAGCGCGACAGTCGGATCGTCATAGACTTGCCTTCCCGTGACGACGAACACAGCTGTTCCGGATTTGGCTAAGTGAAGGCCCAAGTCGGTCAACAGCTGGCTTGTGGCGGAATGGTCCGGATAGAAGAAGCGATTGACGAAGACTAGTTTCATGTATTCCGTGCGCATGAAGGGATGGCGTTACTTCTGCTGTTCTGCCGTTTGGGGCACGAACGTCTGCGTGAATCCGAGTTTTTCATTTTTTCGCAGTTCATAGCAGCAGGCGTCCACGTAGAATCGAAGCCAGAATCCTTGCAGGACGTGATAAATCAGTCCGGGAATCCCATCGAGGAACCCCCCTCTGAATAGATATCGTGAGATGAAATATAGGAAGGCTCTGAGAAAAAGTGGTGAATTGCCGTACAGGCGGTAGCGGAGCCACCGCCTTCGCTCGATAGGAGTGCCGAAGAGTTTCGGCTGGAGAGATTGGGGATGTTGCTCGCGGCTTCCGAGTAGGAGCTGCCTGGACTCCAGCTGTGCCCACTGGTTGTGCCGCGCGGTACATAAAAAAGAGAGGTGGCGGTAACCTCTAAAAGGTCTACTTCGAGTGTGAGCGTTTCGCCGTCGACAAGAAAGTGTTGATCATACTCCCGGTCTTCACAGCGGCCAAACTGTCTCTTGAAGATCCGGCAATTATAGCTCGGGTAGATGCCGCCGTGCTTGATGTGCCTACCCTCGAAGACTATAGGGCGGCGGGCAACCAAGCCTCTGATCTGCGGGTCGATGGGTTTTTCGCTAAAAAACTTCTGTAGTTCTGCGACCATGGCCGGTGAGACTCGTTCATCGGCGTCGATGTGACAGACCCATTCGTTGGCAAGCGGCAGGTTGGTTTGTGCCCAGTTTCGCTTTCGCGAATAGGTTTCGAACGGATGTTGATAAATCTTTGCGTTGTATTGTGTGGCGATCTCAACCGTTCGATCGGTACTGTCGGAATCAACCACGAACACCTCATGGGCCCAACCAACAATGGTTTCCAAGCAAGCGGCAATGTTCGCCTCTTCGTTGTAGGTCACGACAATGACTGAGATTGGAAGCCGTTGAGCAGGTACGGCAGCATCCGCCACTAAAGGACACGCTGTCTCTGCTGGCTCAGGATTGCAAGGCGCTATGATGTTCATCATGTCGAGTGTTTCCTCGACTGATCTCTGTGAACCTCTAATGTCCTCGGCTTGATCACTCGGGCAGAATTGCCAGCCACCACCACCCAAGGTGCCACGTTCTTAAAGACGCTTGACCTTGCACCAACGACGGCGCCTTCACCGATTGTCACTCCAGGCCCGATGAATACGTCGGCTGCAACCCAAGCACTCTGCGCAATTGTAATCGGAGCGGTGATGAGGGGCATGGTGGGATCAGCGTAATTATGACTGGCAGAGCAAAGATAACTGTATTGACTGACAGTAGCGTGGGCGCCCAAACGGATCTTGTCGACGGAATAACAGTCGACATAGTCTCCCAAGCAACTATGATCTCCCATCTCCAGATTCCACGGTGCCCAAATGATCGCCGATGGGTAAGGGCGGGCGTTATGTCCTACCTGTGCGCCAAAGAGCCTCAGTAGCATTCGTCTCCATCCATGAAACACCCTGGGACTGGGCCGAAAGAGAAAGAGCCACACGACTCGCCATAAAACCCTTCCCCTTTTGTTGGAGAAGGGATGCGGACTCGGGCAGTGCGATAAGTCCACCTGAATACAAACATCAGAATTAGCTCGAGTAGACACAATCAGGCATCCGATCCTTTTTAAGAATCCACCGATAAACCGAGTACATCTTCTCAACCACAGAAGGCCACCCAAAGGATGACTGCACTAGCTGCATTCCAGCCTCTCCCATACGCTCTCGCTGGGCATCGCTTCTTGACATCAAAGTCTTGAGACCAGCCGCGATCCCCTCCACATCGGAGCTGATCTCAATCGCTGCGCCTCTCTCAAAACCGGCGGGTATATTGCACTGGGGTGTCATGAGAACTGGAAGCCGATGGGCCCAGGCTTCTAATACCACCATAGGAAGTCCTTCACTGAAGGAAGGCAGAATGAACGCATTAGCCTCGGAAAATGCGCGCTCTTTTTCTGCGCCGAATTTCGCACCTATAAATTGAACAGAGCTTTCAATATTCAGTTCCTTACATAAAGACCTGAGAGTCATTTCGTACGTGCCTTCACCCCAACCCGCGATTCGTAGTATCCATGTTTCCGCTCCGAACTGCTTTTTGCTATGCACCACCTGCCAGGCATGAATCAGATTATTAAGGCCCTTTTTCGGATGAAGTCTTCCTAGGTACAGCAAAATGTTCTGGCTGCATATCTGTTCAAGAGTGGAACTTGTAATTTCCGGGATATCAATTCCCAAAGGAATCAAACATATGGGATTTCTCAATCCAAATGCACGAATAGAGTCTGCCTCCGATCCCGTCAGAGCCTGGAGGCAATAGGCATTCCTAAGGTGCTTATTCTGATACCACAAGCCTGCTAGACGCTTTTTCCAGCGAGAGTTGTTGATTGCCCATGAATCCAGCATGCCATGAATGGATGTGAGGTAGGGCTTTGACTCCCTTTGAGCCCATATCGAACTCGCCAGTGCAGGATAAGTCCACAAACCATGCACATGAAGCAAGTCTAGATCCGCCCTCCGCATAGCACTGACCAATTCCGGAGCATACCCGAAGCTCCGAGGACCAGTGGTACGAGAGATTGTTAGCGGCAACGGTTCCCATTGGAGTCGATCACTCTCAATCAACTCATCGTGGAGCCCAAATATTTTCGGTTTCACATCACAATACTGATAGAGGGCTTTATACTGGCCGAGCGTTGCACCAAAGATGCCTCCAGCCTTGTTCGATGCGCTATGGAGCAGCACCCCGATTTTCATGTAAAAGCTCTCCTGCTCTCGGGCCGTTAACGCTGGGAATTTGCCTGTACGCAGTCAATTTTCGCACAGATGATCATCGGAGATATCTCATCGGCCCGCAATAACCTGTTTGACCGCAGCCATAATTGCCTCGGCGTGGGAACCGGCATTGTATCGATTGCGAATCATTGAAAGGCATGCCTCCGCCATCTCCATTTTTCTTGGTGTCGGAAAAAGGGCAGTTTCTATTTGTGCGGCCATGTCGGCAATGTTTCCGTAGCGATAAAAGAAGCCTGTCTTTCCCGCTTGCACAGCTTCCCACTCAGGGAAATGCTCTTCTGGTCGGTCATGAAGCAATACCGGAACACCGTATCCAAGTGCATGCATGACCGACAAGCCTGCACCTGATGGAATCACCGAAAGGTCACTCGCCATGAAGGCTGTTGCGATGAATCGCTCATCGTAACTCTCGCCTAGAAAGTGCAGCTGAGAGTTAATGCCTAACCTCTCTGATTGTTGACCCAAGGACACTTTTTCATTGCCCTCTCCTACGAATAGGACGTGCACTACACGACTGCGGAGGCGAAGCATTCCAACCGCTTCAAGTAATAAGCCTAGCTTCTTGTTTGCTTGTAGACGGCCACAGAAGATGACAACCCTGTCTTCGCACCCAATTCCGATTCTGGATCGAAACACATTGATGTCATTGGGTGTAACGTTCCTTAAATGTAAGTCTTGCATTTCTGAATCGAGGGAGTTGTAAATGACAAACATGCGCTGAGGGTCAATTCCGGCATTGCATAGTAAGGATTTGGCATGATCACCGTAAAGAAGTAATGCGGCAGCGAGTTTGTAGAATGTCAAACGAACCATACCTTTCAAGCCAGACTCCTGCCGAAGCAAGCCATGCGTCCAAAGAATAACAGGCACTCGAGCTAATCGTCCCCAAAGCAGTAGGAACCACGCGGTGAGTACATAGGGGCTTCCTATTGTGATGACAACATCGTGTTTTTCACGCCGAATGTAGTTCACTGCTTTCGGATGCCAAAACAATCGCGACCATATCGTCCTTGCTGGGCATAAGACCGAACGTACGGAGGTATTCTGAAAATCAATAACTTTGATGCCCGGTGAGTCCGACACTATGTCGCTTAGAATGGTGAATTGAATTCGATCATCACTGCAAAGCAATTCAAAGAGTCTCTTGCGGTAATGTGGTGAGCAATTCTGATGGCATGCAATTTTCAACATATGTGGCTACTTTAAGGACGCTATTGTCTCTTGGGGAGAGGCGGGTTCAACGCGTCCTTCACGTCGCCCGATTTCACTCGGTGCAAGCGTAACGCTCACATCGTCAGAAGAAGAACTCTTACCTTCTCCAAATGTGCCTTGGTCAGAAATACGAAATTGTTGATGTACCGGTCGTGCCCTCCAGTGCTGGGTATTAGGTTTGTAACGCACTGGTGAATTTCTTTCTGGAATGTATCGATCGATTCTAAGATTCCATTACGGAAGAAGTATCCTTTGTACCCGAACTCAATCAGGAATGCGGTGATCCTTGTTACTGCGTCTGGGCTATGTCTCTCTTCAGACTCAATAATCAGCGCCGGATGATCGCTATGAAGGAGCGCACGTGCTCCTCGTAAAACCGCTTCCTCATGTCCTTCTACATCAATTTTTATGAGTCCAACTGGATGGTCGAAGTGGTAGCTATCAAGCGTTCGAGTGTGTACGGAAACGATCTCCACAGGACCGAGTCCCTCAACCGGGTTAGTGGTGCATAAGGTGCTTCGGCCGGCATCAATAGAAGGTATTCTAAGCTCAGCTGTTCCGGACGAGTCTGAAATAGCCACCATTTCTATCCGCAATTTCGAGTTATCCGGGAAAACCAATTTCTTTTTAAGCCAAAGTGCCGTTTTTGGAATCGGTTCAAATGCGATGCAGCTTTTCGAAAGGCCCACTAAATGAACTGCGTAGCTTCCTCCAGATGCCCCAATATCAAGGGAGATTTTGTGCTTGTCGCATAGATATGGGAGCAGCTGGATCTCTGGCTCTTCGTTTCCAACTCTCTGCGCCAGTAAGCGCCAATAGAGGTTGGAAGGGAGAAAACGTTTAGAAAATCTCAGGATTGCTTCTTTATGGTTTAGCTTCATAAGTGACGAATCTTACTCTATGAACTGTGTGTAGTGCTGCTCTTCAATCGGGCCATCTGGCTGATTATTGTGCCTGATATTGCACCGGAGGGTCTCAATTTCAAGGAGAGGCGCATGCTTGCATGGCAACATACCAGTCTCGAGTATTTTGTCTGCGATGACACTGTCATCGCTCACTCTCTGAGAGGTGATTCAACTTGTGTGTGGAGGAAATTGTGGGTACGGTTATCGCTAGTAGGAATAGCAACGAAGTCGGATTCCCCACATTAATCATATATCGCTCAAACATACCGATGAATAGGTATCCCAGCGCTAATCCAAATGGAACGCTATATGCGTAAACCAGGTCGGGCCTTTTGACGGCGCCCCACAATGTCAAGATTCCTGAGCCTACAAGATACATAACGGCCATAAATCCAAATATGCCAACCTCTGCCAAAAGTGCCAGGTAACCTTGATGGGAGGAAGATCCGGCTCTCAGTAAACCTTCATGCGCTCTAAACCCAACACCAAATATTGGATTGTCCAAAAACAATCCCCAAACCTCTTTCCAGACGTGTATACGACCCGTCGCACCGCTATCAATACCTCGATGTCGGTCATGAAGGCTGAAGAACTCAGACCCTGCGCCTGTCACAGTCTGTGAGAAGATTGCGCCACAAATAATGATGAGCCCTACCAAAAGCAGTACTGCTACTTTGGTTCTGCCTGTAGCTGCCTTGGTGCGGACAATGAATACTATGACCAAGCCAATTATTGCACCAACAGCTGATGCTCTGGATCGTGTCATGAGCAAAGGGATAAGCGCCGCACTAAAAATAGACCATCGCCAGAGTAAACTACGGAGCATCATGGAGGATAAGAGTACAGACATGCTGATCAAGGCAATTGCGTTTGGGTTTAGTGAGGCGTCGATAAAGGTTAGTCTTCCAGTGGCATAACCGCCTCCAGTATAATTTACGTATGTTTCCCAGAGCAGAAACGCGCTAGTTGGGATCGAGTATATCCCTAACCCTTTTTCATAACCGGATATGTCCAAATTGGTGTGGAATTGGAGGCAGATGCAAATTGCCAGAATTGTCATCACTGCATAGGCGGTTGACTTATTTGTTTCTGGGCTAAACGCGGCCGAGAATAATGCAAACGCTGAAAATACCGCGATGGCAATGGTTTGCATCGTGGTAGCCTGTGGCATGAATTTGCATCGACTTACTGCAAAATAGCCCAGGGGCCAGACGGTCGATGCGCCTAAGATTATGAATATCACGTTCTCATTGCTTGAAAATAAAATGCGCCCTTCGATCGCAGCGAGACAGACCATGAAGAGCCAGAAGCCCAAAATTATCCCTGCTTTATTTCTTCTCTCATTTAGCAACGGGTTTTCTCGTGTGTCAAAGCGTAAGGCGTGAAGTGTTTTGGGAGCATCGCAACTCCTCT
>JACOEF010000647.1 GCA_024998705.1 Nitrospira sp. | reverse complement strand
TCACGCGCCACGCGCGACGATGTGCCGTCATTGTGTTTGGGAGAGTCGGTAGCTCAGCTGGTAGAGCATCGCCCTTTTAAGGCGAGGGTCCTGGGTTCGAATCCCAGCCGACTCACCACAATAAATCACATCACGCGTGCTCGATGTCGCGCCTCAAATCAGGGGGGTGACATTCGCTACCTCATCGAACGCGCACGACAGTAGCGGCCGATGGGTGGGGCTTCTAGTCTTTGAGACGGCCGTTCTGGCGACTCATAGGAAGGAGGAGCTGATATGAAAGTTGCAGATGCAACGGCCACGGTGTTTGTCACGGCATTTGAAGCCTTGCCGAAAGCAGAGCGCGAAGCGGTCTTGCGTCAGATCCTATCCATTCCACATCTCCGAATGGACCTGATCGATGTGGCTCGCTGGCAGGAACGTCGCAGCGAACGAGCCGTTCCATATGAAAATGTTCGCAGAAAACTCAGAAAGGCCGGCCGGTTGTGACGTACCAGCTCCTTATCAAGCCGTCTGCGAGAAAGGAGCTGGAACAACTGAACGATTCGATTCTGCGGCGCATCGACGAAGCGATTGGTAAGCTATCGAATCACCCCCGACCGGTGGGGAGTAAAAAGCTGGTGGGGGCTCCACTCTATCGAATTCGTATCGGCATCTATAGAGTGGTCTATGAGATCGACGACAATCGAAAGACCGTGACGATCGTAACCGTTGGTCATCGCGGTAATGTGTATCGATGAATCTTTACGGCTCCAATTTCAGCTGGCCCACCATACAAGACTAACCTCACGAGACCTAAGGCGTTCGATACTGCCCAAGCAGGCCCTGTTCGGAGAGATAATGGATGAGGCCGGTCAACGTGGTCACGAAGGCACCGTGCGTTTCACATCGCGCAGAGCCGGCATCTGCTTCCCATTGACCATCCACGGAATCAGGGCCAGGTCTTGCAACTAAGCAGCTAGCCAATTCTTGCTTGGCGATAGGGTTCATTGAGATGCCTTGCGATCTGCCCCTAGCGATTGACGGAAGGTTGAAGCTACGGAGCGTTGATCAGGTAAACCGGCCGCGCTCTTCGACGGTGGGGAGAGCGTGTTTGATTTGCCACGCGGGAAGTAAGAGTTGGTGTCGAAGGCCGGATGGCTCTAGAAGATGACCGTGTCGTGGCAGTAGAGCATCGACTGAACGGTCAGCTGTCAATGAGGGGAACAGGAGTCGGCCAGCTACGAGCCGACAAATGTTTGATTGCAAGACCTGACCTTGAGCTCCTCTTGTAATCGCCGTTAATTGACTCAATGAACGCGCTTTTGACGGGTTTCCCTAGTCGATGAAGTCGAGCTGCACGCCACGCCGATAGGCCCCAATCTTCAAGCG
>JACOEF010000646.1 GCA_024998705.1 Nitrospira sp. | reverse complement strand
TCTACGACGACGAAACGTTGGGCGCTAAATATAAGATCGGTGAAATCCCGTCTGATATGGTCGATCAGGCCAACGAGTATCGCCAGAAGATGCTGGATGCTGTGGCTGAATTCGACGATCAGGTCATGGAGAAGTATATTAATGGTCAGTCGTTGACGGAAGAAGAGGTGCGCCGGGTTGTTCGGGCTGGGACCATCGCGATGAAGGTGGTGCCTGTCTTGTGCGGATCCGCCTTTAAGAATAAGGGTGTGCAGCAGCTCTTGGATGGCGTCGTCGATTTCCTCCCTTCCCCGGTGGACATTCCTCCGGTGATCGGTGTTGATCCGAATACTTCAAAGGAAGTTGAGCGGGGTCCGTCCGACTCCGAACCGTTTTCTGCTCTGGCTTTCAAGATTATGACAGACCCGTTCGCCGGGCAGCTCACGTTCTTTCGAGTGTATTCTGGCACTTTGAAGACCGGTACGCCGGTGCTCAATGTGACCAAGGGGACGAAGGATCGTGTCGGTCGACTTCTGAAGATGCATGCCAATAAGCGTGAGGAAATCGATATCGTTTACGCCGGAGATATTGCGGCTGCGGTTGGTCTCAAGAATGCCACGACGGGTGATACCCTGGCCGATGAAAAGCAGCCCGTGTTGCTTGAAATCATGAAGTTTCCAGAGCCGGTTATCGCAATGGCCATCGAGCCTAAGACGAAGCCGGATCAAGAGAAGATGGGCTTCGCCTTGCAGAAGCTGGCCCAGGAAGATCCGTCGTTCCGAGTGCGGACCGACGAGGAAACTGCTCAGACGATCATTGCGGGGATGGGCGAGTTGCATCTTGAGATCATCGTCGATCGGCTGATGCGTGAATTTAAGGTTGAGGCCAATGTCTGTAAGCCTGAGGTGGCGTTTCGTGAAACGATTCGACGCAAGGCTGAAGCTGAGTCTAAGTATATTAAGCAGACGGGTGGTCGTGGGCAGTATGGCCACGTTGTTCTGACGGTCGAGCCTTCTGAGGCCGGTAAGGGGTTGGAGTTCATTAATAAGACGGTCGGCGGTTCCATTCCGAAGGAATACATCCCTGCTATTGAAAAGGGTGTTAAGGAGCGGATGGAGACTGGGGTGGTGGCTGGCTTTCCGTTGCGCGATGTGAAGGTCACCGTCATCGACGGTTCCTATCACGATGTTGACTCTAATGAGATGGCCTTTAAGATTGCTGCCTCCATGGGATTTGCGGACGCGTGCAAAAAGGCCGATCCCGTGTTGCTTGAACCGATTATGAAGGTCGAAGTGCTTGTCCCGCAGGATTTCATGGGCGATGTCATCGGCAACTTGAATGGTCGCCGTGGAAAAGTTCAGGGAATGAAGGTGCGTGCCGGCGCTCAAGCCATTGAGGCTACCGTGCCATTGATGGAAATGTTTGGGTATGCGACGGACTTGCGGTCTCGGACTCAGGGCCGTGCAACATACAGTATGGAATTCGACCGCTACGACCAGGTGCCGAGGCAAATTGCGGAAGCAATTACTGCGAAGCATCGAGGAGAGTAGGGGTTCTGGGTCTGTGAACTAGGGAGGACTGGGGATGGCGAAGGCGAAATTTGAGCGACGAAAGCCCCACGTGAACATCGGGACGATCGG
>JACOEF010000528.1 GCA_024998705.1 Nitrospira sp. | reverse complement strand
TCAAACTCTTCGGAGCGCTGTTTCTGCTGGTGGGGTTGATCGATCTGTTGATTATCGAATGGTTCCCCGCCTATGCGCTCAAACTGTTCGGCGTCACGATCATCGGTCCGCTGGCGTACCTGGTCAAACTCCATTCCCCAGCCGTGCATTTCCTGATCGGCTATGGGTTTCTTTTTCTACGTCCGTGGGCCTGGGGGCTGGCCATGGCCTATGGAGGCTTCGGCCTCACCAGCGAATTGATGAATCAGGTTCAGTTCGGCTTCCATCAGTTGCGCATGGGTTTCATGGCGACCACGGTTCTGTTTCTCTGTTATGTGGTCTGGCGGCGGACCCTGTTCGGCGACCCAATTCCGCCGGCACAGCGAGTGGCTCCTTCCTCTCCCGAGGTTCCCTCATGAAGGGGTTGGTTTGGTTGCGTCGAGATCTGCGGCTCCGTGACAACCCCGCGCTGTCGGCGGCGTGTAAGGAATGTCAGGAGATCGTGCCGTCGTTCGTATTCGACGCACCCTTGTTGCACTCGCACGTGTTCGGCTCCGCCTCTGTCGGGTTCATGTTGGGGTGTCTGGAGGAGTTAAGGCGGTCTCTCGCCGGGTACGGTATGGCCCTCGCCTGGCGGTCAGGCGATCCGGTCGAATCGGTAATGCAGGCCGCGGCAGAGCTCAAGGCCGATGCGGTGTATTGGAATCGGGACTATGAACCGGCGGCGCTGGAGCGGGATCGCAGGGTTCAGCAGCGATTGGCGCAACAGGGCCGGACGGTTAGGACGTTCAAGGATCATGTCGTATTCGAGGCGGAGGAGGTGCGTGGGCTGACCGGAGACCCGTTTCAGCGCTACAGCGCCTATCGCGATCGGTGGTGGGTGAGGTGGCGGGCCGCTGCCCCGCCGCTGCTGGGCATCCCCTCGTTCCCGCAGGCCGACAAGGCGACCGCTCCTGAGTCGCGGGAATTCCCTTCGTTGGCGGATCTCGGGTATGAGTCGGTGCCGATGTGGATCGAACCGGGTGAGCAGGCTGCGCATGCCAGACTGCAGTGGTTCTTGCGAGGCCCGGTTCATCACTATGTGACCGGTAGAAATCTTCCGGCGATCGACGGCACTTCGAAGTTGTCTCCTCATCTGCGCTTCGGGACGATCTCCGCGCGCACCTTGGTGCATGCCGCCCTCAATGCACTTGCGAAAGGTGGTGCGGTGTCACGCGCGGATGTGTTTACCTGGATCGATGAACTGATCTGGCGTGAATTGTTTCAGCACGTCCTCAGCTCGTTTCCCCACGTGGCTCATGGGCCGTTCAAGGTCAAACCGGGACTGCCCGAGCCTAGGCCTGCAGGGCTCGAGCGTGATCGGTTCTTTGCCGCCTGGTCCCAGGGCCTGACGGGTTACCCGATTGTGGATGCCGGTATGCGCCAATTGAATCAGACGGGTTGGATGCACAATCGCGTGCGGATGGTGGTGGCCTCGTTTCTGGTGAAGGACCCGCGGATCGATTGGCAGAGCGGAGAGCGCTATTTCATGGAGCGGCTCGTGGACGGCGACTTGGCCGCCAACAACGGCAATTGGCAATGGTGCGCCTCCACGGGGACGGATGCGATGCAGGGCTACAGGATTTTTAATCCACGACTGCAAAGCGAAAAATTCGATGCAGAAGGTGACTACCTCCGTCGCTACGTTCCGGAGCTGAAGCACGTGCCGACAAAATGGATTCATGAGCCTCATCTCATGCCCCAGGAGACGCAGGTGCAGGCGAGATGCCGGATCGGGTCGGACTATCCGTTGCCGATCGTGGATCATCGGCAAGCGCGCCAGGAATATCTGGATCTTGGAAAGAGGCAGGTGACGGCATGATGAGCACTCCGCTTCGCCTGGGCATCAGCCGCTGTCTGCTTGGCGAGGAGGTCCGCTTCGATGGGGGACATAAACGGGACCTGTTTCTGACTGATGTGCTGGGCCGTTACGTTGAGTGGGTGCCGGTTTGTCCGGAAGTCGAAGCCGGGCTCGGGACGCCGCGCGAAGCGATGCGACTTATCGGCAATCCGCAACAGCCGAGGTTGGTGACCATCAAGACCGGGCAGGACCACACGCGAGCGTTGGAGGCAATGGCGGCGAGACGCCTGGAGGATCTCGACGGGATGGATCTCTCCGGGTTTGTGTTTAAGAAAGACTCACCGAGGTGCGGGGTGGAGCGGGTTCGCACGTATAACGAGCATGGAATGCCGGGCAGAAAGGGTGTGGGATTGTTCGCGCGGGCCTTTCTGGCGAAGTTCCCCCTGATTCCGGTGGAGGAAGAAGGGCGTCTGTGCGATCCGGTGCTGCGGGAAAATTTTATTGAGCGGGTGTTCTGTTACCGTCGTTGGCAGGATTTGGTGCAGCGCGGTGTTACCAGGCAGGCATTGGTGCGGTTTCATACGATCCACAAATATCTGCTCCTGGCTCATAGCGCCCCGCACTATCGCCAGCTTGGACGGTTGGTGGCACAGGTCACAGAGTATCGGCCGAAGGACTTCGCCATGCGGTATGGCGAACTGTTCATGCAGGCCCTCGCAGCCAGGGCGACCGTGCGAAAACATGTGAATGTGCTCCAGCACATCCTGGGTCATTTCAAGGAACGGCTCGATGCGCAGGAGAAGGCCGAGCTGTTGAGCGTCATCGGGGACTATCACCAGGGGCTCACGCCGCTGATTGTTCCGCTGACCTTGATCAAACACTATGTCCAGATCTTTGATGTCGAATACATTCGTGAACAGGTGTATCTGACTCCGCATCCGAAGGAGTTGATGCTCCGCAACCATGTCTAGACAGGGAGCGACTATGCCACCAGGAGGATCTGGATTCCACGGTGTCGATGTGAGTGCAGAGAGGTGTGAATTTCAATCAGAGGAGGGATGATATGGCAACAGTGCGGCAAGGTGTGATTCTCGTCGGACATGGCGGCATTCCCAAAGGGTGCCCGCAAGACTTGGTGACGAAATTGAAACGGCTGGAGGGGCAGCGGCGCGCGGCGAAACAACCGGCCTCGGCCGAAGAGCTTGAATTGGATGCCAAGATCCGCCAGTGGCCGAGGAATGCCGAGACGGATCCG
>JACOEF010000401.1 GCA_024998705.1 Nitrospira sp. | reverse complement strand
GGCGGTCCGGCGTGGCGCCGCGCTAATTGTGATCGATCCACGGCGCACCGAACTCGCCCGCCTCGCGGATCTCCATTTGCAACTGCATCCCGGCACCAACGTCGCCCTGTTGAACGGACTCGGGCATATCATGGTGAAAGAAGGGCTGATCGATCAGGAGTTTGTGCGCGCGCGTACCCAGGGTTTTGAAGAATGGGTGCAGCTGGTCGAGTCTTGCACGCCGGAGACCACCTCGAAGCTGACCGGAGTCCCGGCTCATGTGATTGCCGAGGCGGCGCGTCGGTATGCCACCAGTGGCGGCTCGATGGCGGTACATGGCCTGGGCATGACCGAACATCGCTGGGGCAGCCATGGGGTGATGGCCCTGGTGAACCTGGCGCTGGCCACCGGCAATATCGGGAAACCCGGCACCGGGATCAACCCGTTACGCGGGCAGAACAATGTGCAGGGCGCATCGGATGTCGGCTGCTTGCCGACCTATTTCGCCGGTTATCAAGCGCTCGATAATCCGGAATTGGCGGCCGCGCATCTGGCTGTGACCGGGCGGCCGTTGCCGACGGTCCGTGGCATGAAGACGCCGGACATGTGGGATGCGGCGCTAGCCGGCACACTCAAGAGCCTCTGGATCATCGGGTATGACGTGGCCCAGACGGATCCCAATCTGAAGAAGGTACATGCGGCGCTCAAGAATCTGGAATTCCTCATCGTGCAGGATCTGTTTCTCAGCGAGACGGCTAAACTCGCCCACCTGGTGATTCCTGGCGCCTCCTTCCTGGAGAAGGATGGGACGTTCACCAATCTGGAGCGGCGTATCCAACGCATTAGAAAAGCGGTGGAACCACCGGACGGCGTCCTGCCGGACTGGCAGGTGGTGTGTGAAGTTTCGGCGCGCATGGGGTATCCCATGTGGTACGGACACCCGTCCGCCATCATGGATGAAATTGCGCAACTGGCGCCGATGTTTGCCGGCGTGTCTTATGATCGCCTGGAGGCGCCGGACGGGCTGCAGTGGACGGTGCCGGCGAAAGACCATCCCGGCACCTCGTTGATGCACGAGCGTTCATTTCCAAAAGGCCAAGCGCAGTTTGTGGCGGTCGATTATCTGCCGCCTGGAGAGGCGCCCACCGAGAGTTATCCCCTGGTGCTGATCACCGGGCGTATCCTGCAGCATTACAATTGCGGCGCACAGACCAGACGAACGGAGATCCTGCAGATCGTCGATACCGATGTATTGGAAATACACCCATCCGACGCGGCGCGGCTGGATCTGCACGAGGGCGAGCTCGTCCGATTGGTGAGCGCACGTGGTGAAGCCAGATTGCCCGTCCTGGTCAGCGACCGGGTACAGCCGGGTGAGCTGTTCACGAGTTTTCACTTCCCCGACACGGATCTGAACGTATTACTCTCTTCCAGCGCGGATGAGAGTTCGAAATGCCCGGAGTATAAGGTCTCGACGGTACGAATCGAGAAAGTCCTGCCGGCCGGCACTCCCTCCACCCCCATGCATGTGATGTTGATCACATGACCGGAGGGCCCAGACCTGCCGCGACCAATCCTGTTGCCGACGCGTATCCGCCGCCTGAAATTGCCGCGCGAGTCTGTCAACTGGGGCTGGCGAAGGTCACCACTCCTGTCCCGACCATGATGGCGTTGGCGGTGCTGGCCGGCGCGTTTATTTCGTTAGGCGCGCTCTTCTATACCGTCACGATCACCTCCGGGAACAGCGCACCGGCGCTCCCGTTCGGATTGTTGCGCATGGCCGGCGGTCTGACATTCAGTCTGGGGCTTGTGCTGGTGGTCGTGGGGGGCGCGGAACTCTTCACCGGGAATAACCTGATCGCCATGGCCTGGGCCGTCGGTTGTGTACAGACGCGACAGGTGGTGAGGAATTGGCTGTGGGTCTATCTGGGCAACCTGCTCGGCGCCGGTGGGACGGCGGTGCTGGTCCTGCTGGCTGGAGTGCAGACACTGGCGGACGGGGCGGTAGGGGAGACGATGGTGCAGATCGCGCGCAGCAAAATTGCGCTGGATCCAGTCTCGGCCTTCGCACGCGGGATCCTGTGCAACGTGCTGGTCTGTCTCGCGGTCTGGTTGTGCATGGGCGCGCGGAGTGTGGCGGATAAGATTCTCGCGATTGTGTTCCCGATTACGGCCTTCGTGGCCTGCGGGTTTGAACATTCCGTGGCCAACATGTTTTTCCTGCCGTTGGGCATCGCGTTGGCCCTCGGCGGATCGACGCCCCTGTCCATGATCGATGCTGTGACGAATCTGGTGCTGGTCACGCTTGGCAATATCATTGGCGGGACGGTGCTGGTCGCGCTGGTCTACTGGTTTGTCTATCTCAGGACCGATCCGCGGTCGCGCTAGTCGTGCCGGCGCTGGGGTCTCGCGTCTTCACCATCCGGCCGCTCGCTCACCGGACTTCCAGTCCGTCCTTGATGGCCTTGGCTACGTCACCGCATTCCGTCACCACTTCGACGCGGTACTGGGCCCCGACATTTCTGGGTGTCCGGTTGGCGACGCAGGACTCGAAGTCTTTGATGGCGCTGTTTTCGAACGTGCGACTCCAGATTCCAGACACGCGCGCGCGTTCATCCTCCTGACGTTGATCCAGGGCCAGCCACCCGACCAGGCCTGCCCCTGAAACCAGCAGCACGATCCCGAGGAACTTGATGGGCCGGCTTTGCAGGACCTTAAGTAGCACATACAAGATAGCCCCTACGACCAGGATCGCCGCGACCCCGGCTATCGCCAGTTCCGTCGGCTCAAGCTCAAAGTAGCGGGAGTCCCAGGAGAGGCCTAAGTTGGTCGTGGTCATGTCGTCCCTCACCATAATGGTTTCTTATACCAGTTCAGTACTACAAAAGCCTCCCCTGAAATACTGCGTGTGAGATTCGCGAAATGCGGCAGACGAGAACCGGCGTTCCGGCGTTCGGGAGAACGGCCGAGTCCATCCCGGCCGCCTGCCGAAGGATTCACGATTCTGATGCGCAAGAGAAGCGCCGCAGTGGTATGCTGCACCTCGTGATTTCCCGGTCTCGCTCACTCTCATGAACAGAGCAACCCTGCGCGCCGTCCTCACTCCGCGACTCGGCATCATGCTGCCCCTGGGTTTCGCCTCGGGCCTGCCGTTGGCCCTCACTGGCGGAACGTTACAGGCGTGGCTCACGGAAGCCGGTCTGGATCTGACGACCATCGGCCTCTTCGCCTACGTCGGTCTTCCCTATACGTTGAAATTTCTGTGGGCGCCGGTCATGGACCGTATCGTGCCGCCCTGGCTCGGGCACCGTCGTGGCTGGATGATCGTCACGCAGACCGGCCTTGCGCTGGCGTTGACGGTCATGGCCTTGATCGGTCCAAGTGCCGGCGCCCAGATCTTTGCCGCATTGGCGTTGGGTGTCGCCTTTCTCTCCGCGTCGCAAGATATCGTCTTCGATGCCTACCGCACCGACTTGCTGAAACCGGATGAACGGGGGTTGGGCGCGGCCACTTGGGTCATGGGGTATCGCATTGCAATGATTGCGTCCGGATCGCTGGCCTTGATCGTCGCGGCGCGTCTGGGATGGTCCTCGGCCTATCTCTGCATGGCCGGGTTGATGGCGCTGGGCATCGTGACCATTCTCATGATCCCCGAACCGGAGGCGGCCAGGGCCGCGCCGCAGTCGATGGCGGAAGCGGTCTGGGGCCCCCTGTCCGAGTTTCTGTCGCGTCCCATGGCGCCCGCATTGCTGGGATTGATCGTGCTCTACAAACTGGGCGATGCGTGAGCCGGCGCGTTGACCACGTCGTTCCTGCTGCGCGGGATGGAGTTTTCGTCGGAAGACATCGGCCTGGTCCGGGCGTTCGGCATCGGCGCGACGATTCTCGGTGCGTTCATCGGCGGAGGGCTGATGCCGCAGTTAGGACTCTTTCGCTCGTTGCTGGTCTTCGGGCTGTTGCAGGCACTGTCGAACCTGTCGTTCCTGTGGCTGGCCTGGGCGGGGAAGAGTTATGCGGTGATGGCATTTGCCGTCGGATTCGAAAACCTCACCGGCGGCATGGGCACGGCGGCTTTCGTGGCGCTGGTCATGTCGCTCTGCAATCATCGCTACACGGCCACTCAGTTCGCCTTGCTCTCTTCTGTTGAGGCCCTCGGGCGCGTGTTCCTCGGCTGGCCTGCCGCGAAGTTGGTGGGGGTGGCAGGGTGGGGGCCGTTTTTCTTCGTGACCTTCCTCGCCGCACTGCCGGGGCTCTGGTTGCTCTGGGTGCTTCGTAAGCCGGTCACGCAGCATGCAGAGCCGAACGAAGGCAGGAGCGAAGCAAGTCTGTCTTGCTGAGCCGCTGTTACCTAGTGACACAACCCATACGTGAATTGCATCACTGCAGGACATTTCCGCTCTTCTACCCCTCAGATCTTCGAAGCATTGACCGGTCGATTCAGTGTGGAAGTGATCGATGCGGTTGTGCGCGGTCGCTCACTGGCTATTTGACCCGCATTCGCATCATTTCAGCCAGAAAAGCGACCGTGGCCTATTTGAAGGGGTTGGCTGATGAAATCGGGATGCCGTATCAGAGTCTGACTAATTTGTACTTGCGAGATTGCGCGCTGAATCAGAAGAAACTCGATTTGATGTGGGACGCCTAACTCAGAACGTGAGTGAGTGAGCGAGCTGAGCTCACTCACGGGTGGCAGTCGTTCATCAGCAGCTGTGTCGCCATCTCCTCGGTGCTCTGGTCGGCTGGTGCAGCGTTTTTTCAGGACTTCATCTTCCTCTGTAGAAACAACACAAACAGCATCAAGGTCGGTAACGGCGCCAGCACGAAGGGCAGCAGCCAGAGCAGCACGTTCTTTCCGCGCACACGGGCCTGGTCGAACATCCAGATAAAGACCCACACGAGCAGGCCGATGTAATTCACGGCCATCCAGCGTGTGGTGTGAATCTTCAATCCGCTGGCCGACTCCGGCTCTCCTTGAATGAGGAAAATTCCGATCAGCAGGACGAACCCTGCCAGGAGGCTGGTCACCAGGCGTTTACTCCATACGAACATAGTCGCTCCTTCCGTTACCGTCGAACCAATGTGAGTGAATCAGTCAGTCCGGACTCTTCATCAATGCCGCCGTGAAACGCCTGAGACCACAGCCCGCCGAGGCGGTTCTCAAGTCCGGGCGAGGGTTCCATTCCTTGGAAATCGGGCGTAAGCTAAACGCACTAGGTTCCATCTGTCAAACCATCAGGGCAGGGTGGCGATGAATCACACTCGCAGGGGTTTCGACATAGGGGAAGGATGAGTAACCTGACGTTGGCCGGGTTGGTGGGAGGTCTCCTGGTTGCCGTAGGGTTGGCGGCGACCAATCCCACGATGGATGCCTATGTGCATTTTGTCGAAGCCCGCCTGCTGGCCGAAATCGAAAAGATGGACCAGGCCGGGCCGCGCCATGATCGCGACCTCATCAAAGCTGTCTTTCGCGCGCAAGGTCCGAAACTCGGGGAGGGCGTTGTCCGGCCGAACACCACCAGGAATAACTGGGGCCTGCTGAGTCTGTTCGAAACGAATGTGCTGGACCAACCAGTCTTGGTGCTGGGTGTGGCCGGTCAATTTGTGCCGTTACGGGGGGTCGAGGAGGCGACATTGAAGGTCGGTCGGCTGGCTTTTTAGCCTGTGCCAAAAAAATCTTGCCTCCCTGCAATACCCCGCCTTCCACAACCCTGTTTTAGCTGTGGATAACCATTCGAAAAATGAGCAAAAGCGGCTCCAAATCTGGCGTCGGCGCTATCACCAGCTTATCCCCATTAATCACAGGTGTGCCACAACATTTTGTTTGACAAAAAATAGGGATCACTATATCTAGTAGTCAATGCGGTTATGGAAGAGGTTTTGGAGGAGATTGACTCCGATGCTTAACCCTCTTTTCCCATCACACCCCGATACATCATGGCCGACCGTTCTTTGCACCGAACGTGACGCATCTGCTGAAGGAGGAATCAGTGAGGATTGAACGAAGATTCACCAAGCGTGGGCAGAGCCCCTATGAGGGTCTTGCGTTCGTAAAACGTTCCTCGGAGATCCGCAATCCCGACGGATCGACCGTGTTTAAATTAGACCATATCGATATCCCGGAACATTGGACGCAGCTGGCGATCGATATTCTGGCGCAAAAGTACTTCCGGAAGGCCGGAGTCCCGCAAGTCCATGAAGACGGCACGCCGGTGGTGGACGCCGCAGGCAAGCCCGTGCTGGGCGGGGAGCGCGACTCCCGTCAGGTGTTCAACCGGATGGCCGGTTGCTGGACCTTCTGGGGCAAAAACCACGGTTATTTCAAAACGCCGGACGATGCGACCGCGTTCTACGACGAGATGTGCTACATGCTGGCCTACCAAATGGCCGCCCCCAACAGCCCCCAGTGGTTCAATACGGGGCTGCACTATGCCTACGGGCTCTCGGGGCCGGCGCAGGGACATTTCTATGTCGATCCGAAGCTGGGTGAGGTGGTTCGGGCGACCAATGCCTTTGAGCATCCGCAGCCGCATGCCTGCTTTATCCAATCGATCGAAGACGACCTGGTGAACGAGAACGGCATCATGGACCTCTGGGTCCGTGAGGCGCGGCTCTTCAAGTACGGGTCCGGCACCGGGACCAACTTCTCGCGGTTACGCGGCGACGGTGAATCGTTGTCGGGCGGCGGCCGCTCGTCCGGCCTCATGTCGTTCCTGAAGATCGGTGATCGCGCGGCCGGGGCCATCAAGTCCGGCGGAACGACCAGGCGCGCAGCCAAGATGGTCTGCCTGGACCTCGACCATCCGGATATCGAAGAGTTCATCGACTGGAAAGTGGTTGAAGAGCAGAAGGTGGCCGCCATGGTCACCGGCTCCAAGATTTGCGCGCAACGGCTGAATGCCGTGCTCAAGGCCTGCCTGTTGGTCGATGCGCAGGGATTGGGCCAGGTCGAACTGGACATGAAGAAAAACCAGTTGCTGCGGGATGCCGTGACGGCGGCACGGCGCGATATGGTGCCGGAGGCCTATATCCATCGCATGTTCGATTATGCGAAGCAGGGCTACACCCATTTTGTGTTCCATGAATACGACACCAACTGGGACGGCAAGGCCTACCAGACGGTCTCGGGGCAAAACTCCAACAACGGCGTGCGTATCCCGAACGGCTTCTTCGACGCATTGGAGCGGGACGGCAATTGGGAATTGCGGCGCCGGATCGATGGGAAGATCAGCAAGACGGTCAAGGCCCGGGACCTCTGGGACAAAATCGCCTGGGCGGCCTGGATCTGCGCCGATCCCGGAACCCAGTACGATACGACGATCAATGAGTGGCACACCTGTCCGGAAGACGGGCGGATCAACGCCTCCAATCCCTGTTCCGAATACATGTTCCTGGACGACACGGCCTGCAATCTTGCGTCGTTGAACCTGTCCAAGTTTTTTAATGTGGAAGGGGAGTTCGACCTGGACTCGTTCCGCCACGCGGTACGCTTGTGGACCGTAGCGCTGGAAATCAGCGTATTGATGGCCTCGTTCCCCAGCCGCGCGATCGCGCAGAAGAGTTATGAGTATCGGACGCTGGGATTGGGGTATGCCAACCTCGGCACCATTCTCATGAAGCAGAGCATACCCTACGATTCACCGAAGGCGACGGCGATCTGCGGTGCGATCACGGCGATCATGACCGGCGAGTCCTACGCGACGTCGGCGGAAATGGCGGCGGAGATCGGCCCGTTCCCCGGCTACAATCGGAACCGCGAATCGATGTTGCGCGTTATCCGGAATCACCGACGGGCGGCATACAGCTCGACGCATGAGGAGTATGAAGGCCTGACGATTCTGCCGACATCGATTCAGCCGGAACATTGTCCGCCGGCCATGTTGCTTGCGGCCCGGCGTGCCTGGGATCGTGCCTTGGAATTGGGCACGGCCTATGGATTCCGCAACGCGCAGGTGACCGTCATCGCCCCGACCGGCACCATCGGACTGGTCATGGATTGCGACACCACCGGCATCGAACCGGATTTCGCCCTGGTCAAGTTCAAGAAACTGGCGGGCGGCGGGTACTTCAAGATCATCAACCAGAGTTTGCCGCCGGCCTTGCAGGCGCTCGGGTACACCGATGCCCAGATCCGGGACATCGGAGCCTATTGCGCGGGACATCAAACCTTACAAGGCGCGCCCTTCATCAATCACGAAGTGTTGCGCCAAAAGGGTTTCGACGATGCGGGGCTGGAGCGGCTGGAAGCATCGTTGGCGCAGGCGTTCGAAATTCAGTTTGTCTTTAATAAATATACGCTGGGCGAAGACTTCTGCCGGCAGAATCTCGGCATCAGCGAGGCGCAGCTGGCGGACCCGACATTTAATATGCTCAAGCATCTGGGCTTTACCCAGGAAGAGGTGGCGGCCGCGAACGATTATTGCTGCGGCACCATGACGGTCGAGGGTGCGCCCCATCTCAAGCTTGAGCACTTGCCGATTTTCGATTGTGCCAATCGTTGCGGACGGATCGGTCAGCGGTACATCGCCGTCGATGCACATATCCGCATGATGGCGGCGGCGCAACCGTTCATCAGCGGCGCGATCAGCAAGACGATCAATATGCCGGCCGATGCCACGCTGGACGATGTGAAGGCGGCGTATTTGTTCGCATGGAAGAGCATGGTCAAGGCCGTCGCCCTCTATCGCGACGGGTCGAAGCTGAGCCAACCGCTCAATGCCTCGTCCGACAGCGGCAAGGGCGCGGACGCGTCGCCCAGCGTCATGACCGTGGCTGAGAAAGTGGCCGAACGCGTGTTGGTGCGCTACCTCCATAAGCGGCGGTCGCTTCCTGCGCGACGCAGCGGGTACACGCAGAAGGCCATTATCGGCGGGCACAAACTCTATCTTCGCACCGGTGAATATGAGGACGGGACGCTCGGCGAAATTTTCCTCGACATGCACAAGGAAGGGGCCGCCTTCCGCAGCTTGATGAACAACTTCGCCATCGCCATTTCGCTCGGTTTGCAGCATGGCGTGCCGCTGGAGGAGTTCGTCGAAGCCTTTGTGTTCACGCGCTTCGAGCCGAACGGGCCGGTGAAACTGAACGATCGTATCAAGATGGCGACGTCGATCATCGACTACATCTTCCGTGAACTCGCGATCACGTACCTGGAACGGACCGATCTCTCACAGGTGCGTGAAGAGGACCTGCGCATGGATTCGATGAAGAAGGATGAGCAGGATCCGGAATGTGTGGATGAAGAGGCGGACATGACCGCGCTCGCCAAGTCGTCGATCCTCACCGAACATCTGCCTGTGCGGCGGAACGGAATGAACGGCGGCAACGGCCATAGCCACAGACCGGGCAGCGGCAGCGTCGCGCATAAGGTGGAACTCAAGCGAGAGACCGTCACCGTCACCTCGGTGCGCCAAGAGGCGAAGGAAAAAGGCTACGAAGGTGATCCTTGCCAGAATTGCAAACAGTTCACGCTGGTACGCAACGGCACCTGCCTGAAGTGCATGAGCTGCGGAGAGACCAGCGGCTGCTCGTAGCATCCTAGGACAACCTACGTCGCGTGGGCCTGAAGCGAGGTGGATGCAGCTGAGGCTGCATCCCCCTCGCTGTTTGGCTCGGCGTCTGACAAACGCCGTCGATGACACAGTCGTCCCGGCAAGGGCGAGCTGTTTCGCGATCGGAGGCATCTCACTCGCGGAGGGAATCGACGAGGGCCTGAATCGTCAGCGGCGCATTGCCTTCCGCCCGGTTGTTGACCAGCACATAGGTGGTTCGATTTTCTCGGGTGGCTTCTCGAACGAGCCGTACCGTGTCCTGTCGCATCTCCGGCAACTCACCCACAATCCTGTTGTAGGGTTCGGCGCGTGTCTTTGCCGCTTCATGAGTCATCTTGAGCGGGGTCTGGAGACGAAATATGCTGAACGGTGCGGTGTAGGTCCCCATTCGCTGATGTTGTTCGGCGAGAGACGGCATGAAGGACCAGTGATTGTAGACATGCGCTACGCCGTGGCGGATGAGCACCTCGTGGTACTGAGGGCCCAACAGTCCCGCATTCCGGATTTCAACGGCATACCGGAAGTCTTTCGGGAGGCGTGCAAAGAATCCGTCCAACCCTGTGCAGAATTCCTCGATGGACAGCCCGTGGCGTTGAAACTCGAATAAGAATGGGCCGGTGTGCGGCCCAAATTGCGCATCGCGATAGGGCTGGAGGACAAGTTTGAGGAAGGCGTCCGCGTTCAGAAAGTTTGGATTCCGCTGTCCGGCTTTGATTCCATACCGAGGATGTGTGGCATAGGTGGGGATGGTAATTTCCTCCCAGACCTTGGCGCACATTTCAAAGTCTTCCGGGATCTGCGTCAGGTAGCGCGTGAGCTGGTTGGCCGTGGGAGGCCGGTAAAACGTCGCATCGTTCCCCACGGTGCGAAAGAGTGGCTCGCCGTTGTAGCGGTACTGGCAGTATTCCCCGAGACAGTCTCGAGTGAAGCCGGTTTTTGTATAGGTGCGTGTATAGATCTGCCCCTTCCAGCCTTCATAGGTCCAGGTGGAGGTGCCGAAGCGGATCAGGGGAGAAGGTGTCATGTCGCTCAGTGTACGGTTCTGGCGCGTCCTCCTCAAGTGAGATGGTGTCCTCCGTGTCGGGAGCGGATAAGGTGCGAAGTCGTGTGACCGTCACCGTTATGGTCGCAAAATGTTCTTCCACCACACCGGTGACGAGGTAGGCCTGATCTGAGGCGAGGAGGTGGCAGTATCGCCGGTAGGTCTTGGGAAAAAAGGTCGCATCATAGAGACTGGTCTGGTCTTCGAAGGTGACAAACTCCATCGGCTCGCCTTTCTTCGTGGAGACGATTTTTTCGGTCACCATCCAGCCGAGAAGGGTGACTTCTTTTCCGACATGCTGTGCCAGGTCCCGTGCCGGGAGATGCGGCAGGCCAGCGACCACGTCGGTGAAGAGTTCCAGTGGATGTCCGCTCAGAGGAAAGCCGAACAACTCCAGCTCCTGGCCGAGCTTCTGTTGAGCCGAATATTCCGGTGGAATCGGCAGATACCCGATGGGTTTCTCTGACTGGGCGGCGAAGAGTCTCCAGATCAGCGCCGGTCGGGTCAGTTCTCCGGCAATGGCATCGAAGCAGCCCGCTTTGATGAGCAACGTGGCTTGGGCGATCTCAGGTTTCAGTCGGTCGAGAAAATCCTGTAGCGAGCGGTAGGCGCCCTGTTCTTGCCGTTCCGTGACGATCCTCTGGGCGAACTCTTTGCGCAGGGCTTTGATCTGCATCAGGCCGACCCGGACGGCCCGACTCGATCCACGATAGGCCCAGTCGCTGGCGTTGATGTCCGGTGGAAGGATCGTGAGCCCCATGCGCCGTCCCTCCGATAGATAGGCGAAGGCTGAATAATACCCACCTTGATTACTGATGACGGCGGCGAGGAACTCGGCCGGATAATGGGCCCGCAGGTAGGCCGATTTGAAGGATACCTGGGCGTAGCTCGCGGAATGCGGTTTACAGAAACTGTACCCGGCGAAGCTCATCATCATGGCCCAGACGTGGTCCACCACCGGTCGCGAGATACGCCGGACTGCCGCGCCGGCGTAAAACTGTCGCTGATAATCTCGCAGTTGCCGTTCCTTGTGTCTCTTGCTGAGGACCTTGCGCAGTTGATCACCGTCGTGCACGGAGAAGCCGCCCAAGGCCACCGCCACCTTCATCACATCTTCCTGGTAGACCATGATCCCGGGCGTCTCGGCCAAGACCTCATCCAGCAAGGGATGCCATGAGCGGTAGGGGTGGCCATGGGATCGACGGACAAACTCATCGGCATAGACGTTGGCGGCGGGACGGATGATGGACGACACGACCACCAGATACTCAAAGACATCCGCCCGGACCCGGCGTGCCTGCGGCATGGTCGTCCACAGTTTTTTGAGCAGGAGTCTGGTTGCCGGAGACTCGACATAGAAACAGCCCATCGTATTTCCGAGGCGGATCACTTCCTGCGTGACCGGATCGCTGATCGGATCCCAGAGCGCGTAATCGATCAGGCGGCCGGTGTTGTGCTGGATAGCGGTCAGGGTATCACGAATAACGGCGAGAGAACGATTGCCGAGTAGGTCGATTTTGACCAGCCCCGCATCTTCGGCCTGGTCCTTCTCCCATTGAATGACAGGCCAGCCGGACGCAGAGGTTTCTACCGGAACATACCGGCGGATCTCGTCCGGGACCAAGACCACGCCGCCTGGGTGGAGGCCGAGATGGCGGAAGTGTCCCTGCAGTTGTCCGGCCCGGAAGAGAATGTCCGGCCAGGGTGGGCGCAATTGTAGAGCGCGACAGACTTCGCTTGCCCAGGTTCGCAAGGTCGAATCCGCGGTCACGTCGACGAAATCGGCGCGCCGGTGGAGCAGATCCAGCGCCTTGCCGATCTCAGCGGCCGGGAGGCCGTAGACCTTGGCGATCTCGCGCATGGCTGCGCGCGCGGCCAGGGTATTTTGATTGGCGACCATGGCCGCCTGTTTCGCGCCGTATCGCGCAAAAACCCATTCGAGAATTTTCGGACGTTCGTCCCATGGAAAGTCGATGTCGATATCCGGCGGGTCATGCCGGCCGGGGTTCAGGAAACGCTCGAACAGCAGATTATGCCGAATCGTATCGACATGGGTGATGCCGAGACAATAAGAGACGATCGAGGCGGCCGCGGACCCTCGCCCGCAGGTACGAGGCGCTTGCCGGACAATTTCCTCGACCACCAGAAAGTAGTCGGCATAACGTTTGTCTCGAATGACCGCTAACTCTGCTTCGATCCGCTGCCGTACCGTCTTGGAGAGCGCGCCATAACGCCGCTGTGCGCCCTCATAGGTCTTCGTTCGTAACGATTCACATGCGGCTTCTGCCGAAAACTGGCGGAACGAGGGGAAGATCGTTTCTTTGAAGGTCCAGTCGGTGAAACAGTCGTCAGCAATGCGCCGGCTGTTTGTCAGCGCTTCCGGTACATGCGGCAGATATCGCGCAATGACTGTCGGCGGCATGAGCCAGTGAGATGGTGCACAACAGCGCTCCGGCCGAAGCCGGGACAATGTCGTGTTGTCGGCAATGGCGCGCAGCAGACGATGTGTCTCGAAATCGGCGGGAGAAAGAAATGCGGCGCGGGTGGTGGCCACCGGCGGCAGCCCGTTGCCTCGGCTGAACGTGAGAGCCTTCTGGATGTCTGATCCTGGCGTGAGTTCGACATACACATCTTCCGGAGAGTCTTTGCGCCAGGCTCTTAGCGCTGACAGGTCGTCGGACAGAATGATCAGCCCGGCTCGATAACGTGCTACGGCCGCGATGAAATCGAAGGCGCTTTCCTCGTGACGAGCGGATAGAAGACGGCAGAGATTCGCATAACCGGCCGGCGTTTTGGCCAGCAGCACCGCCCGGTTCGCCTGATGTATGAGTTCGGCCCCGAGGATCGGTTTCAGACCCGTCTGCTTCGCGACCTCCAGAAATCGGATGGCTCCATACAGACCATTGGTATCGGTGAGGGCAAGCCTGTCCTGCCGTTGTGTGTGAGCGGCCTCGCAGAGGGCTTCAAGCGTGGGGATGCCCCACATGGGCGAATAGGATGAATGGGTGTGGAGATGCACGAAGGCGGACGACATTCACTGTGCCCTCCCATAACGAATCGCCTGTTCGCCGAACCGCTGATGCAGGTGATCGAGGGCGACGGCAAGACGCCGGCTCCGGTCGCGAACCCGTTGCTCCTCCGGCGGCCGTTCCTCGAACAGCGAGCCCTGTTCGGCAAAGCCGGTGAGGTCGGTTAAAGTGACCGTCATCACCCGAAGACGGATACGCCGCCGGAAGGCGCGTTGAAAGAGCCCCTGGAGCAGGCCGGAGAGATCGATCTCCCAGCAGGTGTCCGGGATCACCCGCGTCTTTGTTGTCACCTCGCGTTGATCGCTGTGGCGAAGGGTCAAGGCGAGTCCGCCACACATCCGGCGCTGGCTGCGGAGGGTGCGACAGAGTCGTTGTAGGCTATTTGCGAGCCGACCCTGGAGCCGCGCATCGTCTACCTCATCGGGGTTGAGGGTGGTGGTGTCGTTCAGGACCGGATGGGCGACCGGCGGACGAACCGGCGTTGGGTCGATGCCCTGCGCCCATCGAGACAGTTGTCCGGCATAGGTGCCCAGTGCTACTTCGAGGGCGTCGAGCGGGCTGTCCGCCACATCTCCCAGGGAACGCAAATTGAGATCATCCAATCGCTTCAGCACCGTGCGCATGCAGGGCCGATGTACGCCGGGCAAGGCTCGAATCGAAAGGGGAGACATGAACAGGCGTTCCGATCCCGAGCGGACATCGTAGAGTTCGGAGGGTTCCACCAACGTCGCGGCTGTCTGTGCGACGAGTTTATTGGTGCCCACGCCGGCCACGCCTTCGAGGTGACACTGCGTGAGCACCTCCGCCTGGATCTTGGCCATCACATCACAGGTTGACCCAAAGAGGCGTGTGGTACCGGTGAGGTCCATCAGGAGAGACCAGGGGAGAAAGGGTTCCCAGGTCGGGGCATACCGCTGAATGACACCGAGGATCGAATGGTTGGCCGTGGCAACCTGATGGGGATTCGGGGGACTGACATGCAGGGACGGGCAGAGGCGGCGCGCCCGGTCGAGTAGCATGCCGACGTGGAGGCCGTCTCGTTCAGCCTCAGGAGAGACCTCATGGAGAAGCGCACGAGGACTATCGACCGTGGCGACCGCGAGCGGACGCGTCTGGAGTGATGGATGCCTTAACCGCGCCAGTGCGATTTCCAGAGAGGGGATGGCAAAGCAGACAATCTGACGATCCATGGCATTCGCTCACGCGGTCTGATGCGCGCACCTAGCGTTTCAGATGCCGGATCACGCCGACGACAATGCCCTCGATATGGAAGCTGTCGGTTTCGTGCACCAGGATGGGTGTCATGGCTTCATTGGCCGGGTGCAATTCAATCACGCCGGCTTTGCGATGATACGTCTTGATCGTGGCCTCGCCGTTCAAAAGAGCAATTACAGTTTGGCCGTTTCGAGCCACATCCTGTTTTTGTACGACGACCACATCGCCG
>JACOEF010000382.1 GCA_024998705.1 Nitrospira sp. | reverse complement strand
GAACCTATAACAGCGGTGTCTTGGTGTCACGATCCTTGCCTATTGCATATGAGGACTGGTGTTTACTCATGCAGTCCCGATGTGACCGTCGACGATACGGTTCCCACGTGTGTGCCGACATATTCGTGGGGAACATCGATCCCCTCGCGAGCCAGAGTTCGGCTCAGCAGCACATGGTGGGTGTGGGAATCGGTGACCGGTACCAGGTGGTGTGCACGGGCGAGGCGAATGGTGTAGACCTGCGCGGCGGCGGTCTTCAGCAGGGCCAAGCCATATTCAAATGCATAGGCCTCGTCTAACGCCGGCGTCGGCTGCGCGAGGTGTTGCACAAGGGCGACATGGAAGGGGGCGGTTGCACGGTCCGGCTCAAGCAGTCGGAGCAGGGCGGCCGGGCCGGGTACCAGCGACGATCCGATCCTCATTGCATGGGTGAGGTCGAAGAGCCCGCGCTGAAACCGCCGATCGTTGCTGAGCCCGTATGAAACAGGGTACGCCAACGGGAATCGCCGAGGTCGCGATCGATGGCCGCCACCGCGGTGTCGTCCAACGGGCCGCTGACCGGATAGCCTTGCACCAGGCGGCCGCTCGCCACGAGCAAAGGGTGATCGTCACCCATGCGATCCTGATAGGCAGTGAGTCCCCTCATCGGGGTGAGACGGAGCGCCATGTAGTCGCGGAAATGGACGGTGTCGTACCGCGTGAGCAATAGCTCAAGGGTTTGTAGGGCACAGAGGTGGAACGGATGAAAGATGGCGTTGCGGGAGGACAGGGCGTTCATGAATCGTATGGGTGTCAGTCGAGGGTGAGATCGGGTCGGAGTGTCCAAGTGGTGCGCCGGAATGGTCGTATCAAACTCTGCTCGGCGCGCCGCCCGATTACCAGGTATCCATATCAATGACTTCGGTCGCGTCCCAAAGGTTTTTCAGTTCCGCCTCCGCACGAGCCTTTTCCCGATCAGCCTCGGTGTCCTCTCCGAATCGCGTGGTCTGGCTGGTGTTTTGGCCGGCCTCGGCCGCAACCTGTTCGACGGACTGACGTCGACGCCGCTTGGTGGGGTCCATGTTCACTGGCATGACGGATGCCTCCTTTCAATTTCTCAGTCTCCCCTCTGTCGGGTACTGAAGTCAATGGGAGAGGGGGACAGCACTAGGCCTCCAGGCTTGCCAATAGTGCGACTGCGACGGTATCGGCATAACGACGGCCTCTGGTGGTGAGTCTCACCCGCTCGCCTTGATATTCAAGCATGTCGTCGTGGATCAATTCGTCTACTTTTTGGGTCAATGTTGAATAGGCCAGCGCGCCCGTTTCTTCGAGCGGGATCCCCTCGGTCAGCCGGAGACCAAAGACCAGTCGTTCGCAGGCGTCGTCGGCTGCCGTGAGTTGTTCGGATTCTGTTACGGGGAAGGTGCCGTTTCGGAGCGAGGCATTGTAGGCGCTGAGATCGCTCACATTCCCAAACCGCCGGCCTGCGACATAGGATTGCGCACTGGGGCCCAGGCCGATGTAGTCTCCGCCGGTCCAGTGCAACTGATTGTGTCGGCTGGCAAATCCGGGCCGACAATAGTTGGAAATTTCGTAGCGTGTGAAACCCGCTCGAGTCAGGACGTCCTCTGCCAGGTCTTCCATTTCATTTTGTCGCGTCTCGTCCGGCGCGGCGATGGTGCCACGCCGGACCGCCGTCTGCAAGGCGGTGCCGTCCTCAACCGTCAGGGCATAACAGGAGAGATGCGTCGGGGCGAGATCGACGATCTGACGTAGCGAGGCCGCCCAACTTTCGATGCTTTGTCCGGGAAGGCCATACATGAGGTCAAGATTCAGGTCGGTGAAGCCGGCTTGTCGCGCAGCGGTCACCATCTGCACGGTGCTCATCGGACTGCCGGGACGTCCGACTCGATTCAATTCCACTGGATTCATGGACTCGGCGCCGAAACTCATCCGCGTGAATCCGGCTTGACGCAAGTGCGACAGGCTGTCCTGGGTCACTGATTCCGGGTGGGCTTCGACGATAATTTCAGCCTCTTCCTGAAGGCCGAACGTCTCTCTCACTGCCGACAGAACGGTAGCAAGTTGCTGAGAGGATAGGGTCGTGGGCGTGCCCCCGCCGAAGTAAATCGACTGCAACGGTTCCGTTCCAAAGGGCCGCTGCTCGCCATAGAGGCGCAGTTCGGTCATCAGGGAACTCAGAAAATCTTCCGCGGCGCGCGCGTGATGGATTTCAAGATAGAAGGCGCAGAAATGGCAGCGTTGGTGGCAGAAGGGCACGTGAATGTAGAGGCCGCGGCCGGTCGCCTGACGCATAGCAGTTCGTTCGGCTAGGGGGTGGGTGAAAAGTCACGGGTCATCGCGACTTCAATTTCTTCGGTCGGCGATTTCCCGCGATTGCGGACATGCGCCTTCCACGCGGGATATTCTCTCAACGTCTCGAACAGATTTTTGATGAGCACCGGCTTGATCTGCAGCTCCCATTCGCGAAGCCAGGCCTGCTCATCGTGCGGGCCTTCATAATCGTCCGGGAATTGCGCTTCGAGACTGATTCGAAAGACAAACGATTTATCTTCTGACCACATCGGTGGACTCCCATCGGCTGATGATTGCGAACTGGATCCGACCTTACTTATAATATTTTAAATCTCAAGGAGTACAGCACTATGCCCATATTCGAGTACGTCTGTAAGGAATGCAACCATCGGTTTGAATTGTTGGTCCGGGGCGACGTTGTGCCGGCCTGTCCCGCATGCAAGGGCACGGGGCTGGACAAGCAGTTTTCCGCCTTCGGTGTCGGCGCAACCGGCGGATGGCCTGTCACTTCGAGTTCCGGCGGTGGGTGTGGCTCCTGCGGGGATCCACGCGGCCCCGGTTCCTGTTCGATGAACTAATTATTTCACAGGATCATACTCATCATGGACGAGCAGGAAGCGCAGGTGCGTCGTGCGATCGGGACGCTGTTACAGTCGGACCCGTTGATCAAGTTGCTGCAGGAAGTCAGGCTGGGAAGGATGAAAGCCACCGACCCCGGATTACGGGCGGTGACCGAGTCCTGGATCGGCGTGTATACGCAGGTTTTGAAATCCCAGCCG
>JACOEF010000180.1 GCA_024998705.1 Nitrospira sp. | reverse complement strand
TCGGACAAGTCACTCAAAGTACCTCATAATGCTACAGAAAGCACAATTCGATTCTGTGGCAGAATAGTCTGAATGCTACTAAACCGCCTCATCGATCGATTCAGTTGATGCCGCAAGGTACGTCCCCACGACCATCATGCCCATGCCGAAACAATCTCCTCTGCCAGATCATCTCCGAACGGGACTCAGCATTGTCTTTGTCGGCATCAATCCGGGGACACGCTCCGCTCAACTTGGCCATCACTATGCTGGACCGTCGAATCGGTTCTGGAAACTGATTTACGACGCGAATCTTGTGCCGGAACCACTGAGCTACCGAGACGACGGACGACTTCCGGAATGGGGACTGGGCCTCACCAACCTGGTGAGTCGATCGACGGCGAGTATGGACAGTCTCACACCAAGAGATTACGCGGCAGGTCGGCTCACACTTCTGCAAAAGATTCGCCGGTATCGTCCCCAGGTAGTTGCCCTGCTGGGCATCACACTGTACCCAACGCTTTTTCCGCTCGAGCCAAAACAGACAGGACGAAAACCGGGGCTGCAACCGGCGACGCTGTATGATTCCAAAATCGTATTACTCCCCAATCCAAGCGGGCGAAACGCATCCTATCCCTACCATGCTATGCTGGAAGCCTTTCGCACGTTGACACCATGGGCCCAGAACGGCCTCACGAGTCGTTCCTGATGCCCCCTCATCCACGCCGTGCACTCCGATGGAATTCCGCTGTGCACCTACTGTAAAATCTGCCGCTGATTTTCCGCCAACACATCGACACGGACATTCCATGAAATCTCTTCGCCTCACAATTAGCCTTACGATCACGCTGTTGTTCGCTGTCGAGTTTGCTCGCGCAGGCACATCGGCGCAACAACTCACCGCCGATGCGACGCACGAATGTGCGCTGGGCCGTCAGGCTCCCACCCGTGCGGAGCGCGTTCAACATTTCGCGCAGGGTTAAGCCTTTGGAGAACAGGCGATTGAAAAGGATGACTTATCGCCCGACGCTCACTTCGCGCTCTTCTGCAACCTCGGTGAGCAACTGCGGATTGACGGGGAAAGCCTGACCTCGCTCTTTGGATTCCGGCGGATGATGAAGGAGTTGAACCGCACCCTCGAGCTGGATCCTGACCATCTGGATGCGCTCTCAGCCAGGGGGTCCGTTCTGGTTCGTATCCCGGGATTCATGGGCGGAGACTAAGAAAAGGGAGAGACCCTGTTGCGTCAGGTCATTGCCAGGGAACCGGCGGCCGTCAATGCCCGACTGAGCCTCGCGAAAAGCTACTGCGCCGATGGGCGCCATGAAGAAGCGATCGCCCTTGCCACCAAGGCACTGGATCTCGCGCAAAGCCTTCAGCGCGCAGATTTTATTCCTGAAGCGAGGCAGGTGCTCTCCCAGCTGCGAGCCCAAGCCGCAAAAGGCAATTGAGCCGGCCGCTTCCCCCACGCTGCCGAGAGCAGAGATTCCGACTTCCCGCCATTACGCCGTTCCCATCCTCGTGGCTTTGGATCGGCATAACCGCTCGATGTCATCTTTAGTCGGCAGCGACTCCTGCGCCCCACGTCCCGTCGTAGCCAACGCACCAGCCGCATTGGCCCTCTCTATTGCGCTCGTGATCGGTGCCCCTTCAGCCATCGCACAGGCCAAGACACCGTTAAACGCATCGCCGGCACCCGTCGAATCAATCGACTCGACAACATAACCGGGGACACGAGTTGCCTCGTGACCACTGATCATCAACGCCCCTGCGGCGCCACAGGTCACGATTATGGTGCCGACTCCACGACCAGTCAGAATCCGTGCCGCCTCCGCAGGATCCGACGAACCGGTCAACGCATGCGCTTCGGTTTCGTTGGGCGTGAGGACATCCACCAATCGCAGGAGGTCCGATGGTACTGGAGCGGCAGGAGCCGGATTGAGAATCGTGGTGAGACCATGTGCCTTAGCCAGGCTCAACGCCTCCCGAACGGTCTCCATCGGAATTTCCATTTGAACCAGCAGCACCCGTACTCCGACCATCAACTCACGATGCTGCCGCACAGCGACGGGCGTAAGACGCCCATTACTCCCCGGCACCACCGCGATCTGATTCTCGCCATTGTGATCCACGAGAATCATCGCCACTCCGGTAGGGGCCTCGGCATCGCGAAGTAGGACCGGGCGTGACAGCCCCTGCGTGGCCAAGTGCTGCTCGATCAACAGTCCATTGGCGTCTGCCCCCAGCATACTGAGAAATGTCACGTCCCCGCCGGCGCGGGCTGCCGCTACCGCCTGGTTGGCACCTTTGCCACCGAATGATTGGGCGAAATGGTACCCGAGGACGGTTTCCCCTCGATTCGGCAGGCGATCGACCGACGCCACCAGATCGATATTGCTTGAACCGACCACTAGGACCATGGGCATAACCGGTTGCGCAAAAGACTCAGCGCCCGATCGACATCGACATCAACGGCCACATGCATGTTCGGGCTCGTCTTCTCCTCCGGCCTGCGTAGGCGTCGATCGGCCACCGTCATCCCGCGAGACACTCGCCCATCCGTTTCAACCGCCACATGGAATGGCTCCACCTTTAACAAAGATGAGTCCGCGGCGGCCAGAACGGCCAACGGATCGTGAAAATAGAAGAGCCCGTGGCCTTCAACCGTTTCAGCAAATTCGAATGCCTTGCGCGTCATATCCGTAGTGATTCGACCAAGCGGGTCACACGACTCAGCGGCCCAGGTCGTCAAGCGCTCCCGAGTCACCCCGACACGGGTCGTCACATCGAGCGGAACCAGGGTCAGGGGAAGCGACGCCTGAAACACCCGATGGGCCGCATGCGGATCCACATACATATTGAATTCTGCCGCCGGCGCAATATTGCCGGGTACGCCGATCGCCCCACCCATGACGATGACCGAGCGGAACTTTTGAATGGTCAGGGGATTCACCTTCAACCCCAAGGCCACATTCGTCAGTGGGCCCAACGTGATCAACGTGACCTCATCGGGGTATCGACGGACACACTCACTCCAGACATCCTGCGCGGTCGAGAGCACAGGCGGCAACCGGACGTGAGGGTAGCGCAGCGCCCCCTCCGCGGTCAGCACAGAGTCCAATTCGCCGAGCCCATCACTTCCATGAACCTGAACCGCCGTCACAAGATCTTCCTCCAGGGGTCGCGCCGCGCCCTGTCCGACCAACAACCCCGGCGGCGTCTTTACGAGATTCAGGACGCGGAACAAATTCTTCGTCGCCTGTCCCACAGGCACGTTACCGCACACGGTCGTCACCCCCACCACCTCCAATTCCGGCGAGGCCAACGCCAGCAGGATCGCCAGGGCGTCATCGACTCCGGGATCGGTATCGAGAATCACTTTCGTGGGAGAAGGTCTCTGCATGTCTAAATGGTGAGGGATGCGAATCAACGCGTTTTACAAGCCGACTTCGCGCTCGGGAACCGAAGCTGCCAATCGGGTGGATTCCGCAAGCTGCTCCAGGACTGAGTGAAAATCAGACGCCTCGTCGGGTGGCCCCATGAGAAAATAAATGACCGCGGTGTCACCTGGACCCAGAACTGCCAAGGCTCGGCCGGCCATGCCGTCCCCCTGATACGACCGAGCAATCGAACGATCGGTCTCCAGTTCTGAACCGGCGGGAATAAACGATAACCCGTGCAAGAGCGACAGCGGTTGACTGAGGTGGTCACGGACCGTCTCACGGGTTACCTCGGTGAGGGGGAACATCATCCCCAGGCCCTTCCCTTCCTCCGCCATCAGGAAAGGCATCTCTGAATCTTCAGGGCGAGTACTTTGCCAACCGGCCGGGATCAAGAACGACCAGTCGGTTCCGGGAATTCGGAGCCTGGTGCCGGCGCGGTACGTGGCGCCAGGATTGATATCAAGCGGCCGCACATCCGGTTGTGTGTCGACAACACCGCCAGAATTCGAGTCGGCCCACACGGCGCACGAGACACCGAAATTGAGCAGAAGACAGCCGGCAACAATCTGAAGGACGGTACGCGCCCACCGCAGGCAGCCTGCCGCCGCCTCACACGAACCGCCGCCCGCAGACCGGCTAGGATGCTGGATCCATCGGAGGGCAGGTGCAAAAGAGGTGGCGATCGCCATAGGCTTCATCGATACGACCCACGCTCGGCCAAAATTTATTCTCTCGAACCCATGGAGCAGGAAACGCGGCCTGCTCGCGCGAGTAGGGCTTCGTCCACTCGGCCGCCGTGACCGCCAATGCCGTGTGAGGAGCATTTTTAAGCGCATTGCCCGCGCGCGGTTGCCGGCCTTCGGCAACTGCCTCAATCTCACCTCGGATCGCGATCAAGGCTTCACACAGCCGATCCAATTCCGCCTTCACCTCGCTCTCGGTCGGTTCGATCATCAAGGTGCCTGCCACGGGAAAGGACACCGTCGGAGCATGGAACCCGTAATCCATGAGACGCTTGGCCACGTCCATGGCTTCCACACCGCTGCGCTCCTTGAGTGGACGCAGATCCAGGATAAATTCATGCGCGACGAATCCACGCGAGCCGCTGTACAACACGGGGTAATGCTTCTCCAGGCGTTTGGCCATGTAGTTCGCGTTGAGGATGGCGACCTGCGTGGCCTTGGTCAAACCCTCACGACCCATCAGTGCAATATAGACCCACGAAATCGTGAGAATGCTTGGACTGCCGTAGGGAGCGGCTGACACCGGGCCAATCGACTGTGGTCCGCCGAGTTTGGTCACCGGATGCCCGGGGAGAAACGGCACCAGATGGCTGGCCACACCAATCGGTCCCATCCCCGGCCCGCCACCGCCGTGAGGGATGCAGAACGTCTTGTGAAGATTCAGGTGACACACGTCCGCCCCCAGATCTGCCGGCCGACAAAGCCCGACTTGCGCATTCAAATTCGCGCCGTCCATATAGACCTGCCCGCCATGCGTATGCACAATCTGGCACATCCGGCGAATCCCTTCCTCAAACACCCCGTGGGTTGAAGGGTAGGTGATCATCAACGCCGCCAACCGAGTGCGATGTTGGGTCGCCTTGGCTTCGAGATCGGACAGATCCACATTGCCGCGATCGTCACAGGCAACGGACACCACCGTCATTCCGCACATCGAGGCACTGGCTGGATTCGTCCCGTGCGCCGACACCGGAATCAAGCAGACATCACGCTGCGTTTCCCCGCGATGCCGATGATGCGCGCGAATGACCATCAGTCCCGCATATTCCCCTTGAGAGCCGGCATTGGGCTGCAGAGAGATGGCGGCAAACCCGGTCAGCTCCGCAAGCCACGATTCGAGCTGCTGAAACAGGACTCGGTACCCCTGCGCCTGCTCGGAAGGAGCAAACGGATGGAGGCGCCCGAACTCCGGCCAGGTCACCGGCAACATTTCCGCCGTGGCATTCAGCTTCATCGTACAGGACCCCAGGGGAATCATAGAATGTACGAGCGACAAGTCGCGGGACTGAAGCCGGTGGATGTAGCGTAAGAGTTCATGTTCAGCATGGTACCGGTGAAACACCGGATGCGTGAGATAGGGACTCGTGCGCGCGAGCGGAGCGGGATACCGCACATCGACCGATGCGAGAATGGACTGAACCTCTTCCGCCGGGATCTCGTGGCCGACAAACAGCGCCAACACCTGCTGAACTTCCTCAACCGTACTCCATTCATCCAATGATAGCCCCAGGCTGTGGTCGTCATACTGCCGGAGATTGATCTTCTGCTGGCGAGCCCGATTCAGAATCGATTCCGATTGGGCCGACGAGAGTGGAACACGCAGCGTATCGAAGACAGGCTCAAGCCCGACGACACAGCCGTGCCGACGCAATCCCTCTGCCAGCATCATCGTCAAACCATGGATGCGTTCCGCAATTCGCCGCAACCCCGCCGGTCCGTGGTAGACGGCAAACATCCCCGCCATGACCGCCAGCAGCACTTGCGCCGTGCAGATATTGCTGGTGGCCTTTTCGCGCCGTATATGTTGCTCCCGGGTCTGCAGAGACAAGCGATACGCCACACGGCCCGTCACATCTTTCGAGACACCGATGATCCGGCCCGGCATCTGCCGGCGAAACTCTTCCTTCGTGGCAAGGAACGCCGCATGCGGCCCACCGAATCCAAGCGGGACACCGAACCGTTGGCTGGACCCGATCGCCACATCCGCGCCGAATTCTCCCGGTGAACGCAATAGCGTGAGGGCCAGCAAGTCGGTCGCCACCACGACGTAGGCACCGGAGGCATGCGCCCGCGTAATAAATTCGCTGTAGTCACCGACATACCCATCCGTCGAGGGGTATTGCAGCAACAGCCCGAAGAACTCGCCCTGGGAAAGGTCCAACGATTGAATCGCACCGATCTGCAAGACAATACCCAGCGGTTCCGCACGGGTCTGCACCACGGCAATGGTTTGCGGATGACAATTTTCAGAGACGAAGAATTTCTTGCGCTCATGCCCGGCGGCGCGAGACATGGCCGCACACATCGTCATCGCCTCGGCTGCGGCAGTCGCTTCATCGAGTAGCGACGCATTGGCGAGCGGCAAACCGGTCAGATCGGCAACCATGGTCTGAAAATTGACCAGTGCCTCGAGACGCCCCTGCGCAATCTCGGCTTGATATGGCGTGTATCGCGTATACCATCCTGGATTCTCCAGAATGTTACGTTGAATGACCAACGGAGTGATGCAATCGTAATAGCCCATGCCGATCAGAGACCGCCACACCTGATTCTGTCCGGCCAAGCCACGCAATTCCGCCAACACCTGCTGCTCACCTCGCGGAGAGGGCACCGCCAAGGAGGTCTGCAAGCGAATGTCGGAAGGGACCGTCGACTCGACGAGTGCGTCCAACGACGGCAGGCTCAACGTAGCCAGCATCTCCTGGATATCGGAATCCGTCGGGCCAATATGGCGAGGCACAAAGGTATCGTTCGGCTCAAGAAAGTTGGGTTCTGGCATGAGGGTGAAATCCTGCTAAAAGTTGGCGCTCTCGTCCATTCGAAGCGGCGTGAACTAACCTATCATGCAGGACCGAGTTTTCCAAGCGTTCAGCGCCCACGCCCATCGCTTGTTTTCCGAAATT
>JACOEF010000378.1 GCA_024998705.1 Nitrospira sp. | reverse complement strand
TTCGGCCCGTCCTTTCCCTTTCTTTCCTTCGTTCAAGACAATGTCACTACCCAAGAGGAGGACCCACATGGGTTCTAAAATTTATGTTGGCGGGTTGCCCTATTCGGCAACCGAACAGCAGTTAAGCGATTTGTTCGCGGTGCACGGGGCGGTGGAATCGGCCCGGATCATCACGGACAAGTTTACCGGCCAATCGAGAGGTTTCG
This sequence comes from Nitrospira sp., assembly GCA_024998705.1. GTDB lineage: Bacteria > Nitrospirota > Nitrospiria > Nitrospirales > Nitrospiraceae > Nitrospira_A. The sequence continues at coordinate 13,302 of JACOEF010000378.1, read as the reverse complement.
GATTCGTCGAAATGGCCTCTTCCGACGAGGCGCAGAAGGCGATTTCGGCTCTCAATGGGACGGACATGGGTGGCCGGACATTGACGGTCAATGAAGCGCGTCCTCAGGAGCCCCGCTCGGGCGGCGGACCTGGACGGAGCGGCGGCGGCGGGGGATTCAACGATCGTGGTGGCAAGCGCGATCGCTGGTAACGCCTAATTTCGTATCAGTGCATGGGGCAGTCACTCTTGTGGTGGCTGCCCTTTTTTTGTGTCGGTGGATCGACGATCACGTAGGCGGTGGTCGCTCAGCGAGGAGGATCATCGGGGAAGGTCAATCGAGGAGCCGAAGAGTCAGGTCGTCGAAATAGGTTACGGCATCGGCTTTGGTCCAGAGTCCAATCCGCCCGCTCGAGAATGTCTGGTCGCAGATTCGAAATAGTACGGTATCGTCGTAGAGGGCTTTGAGTTCGCATCCACGTTGGATAACGCGCAACTTGTGCCATCCGGTGGCAGGGACTGGGCGATCGATCTGTTTGACGACCTGCTGCACGCCTTTTACGACGCGATAGAGTCGAACCTTTTGTTCGACCGAGCTGGCTCTCAGGAGATAGTAGTTGCGGTCATCCGTCGCATGCCATACAAGTCCCCCGCCCAGATCAGCTTTCCCGGCCACGGCCAAATACGAGACTTCGGCATCAATGTTGGTGCGCGCAGTGCCCTCCACGAGCAGCAGTTTGTGTGCTTGATCCGTTCCTTTCGGCTGCAATTGTGCCAGCACTTGGGAGGGGCTTTTCGCGCGGTCGGTGATGAGGACTTTCCAGGCGCCGGCCGCGCGGCCGTCGAAGAGTGTCCCGACTGTGAACGAACTGGGAAGGGTGCCCGGTGCCGCGCCGTCAAAGTCCCATTGCCGAGTGTGCTGGGATTCCGGATCCTCCTGCTCTGCCGGGAACGTGATGGTCGGCGCTAGGCTGGTGATGCACAGTGTGGCCAATAGAAAGGTTTGCAGAGGTTTGAGACGCATCATGCTGGGGACTGTCTCAGAATTGCACATCTCAGGTCACCGTCCTGGCGGAAGCGTTGAGGACTGTACACCAAATGGGGTGTGATCGGCGAGAGGGGAATATGACTATGCAGTCGGGTCGAGCGGGGCTCCTAGCAACCCATGTCGGCAGTTCTGCGCCGGCGAGCGAGGTAGGAGTTATGGCATCTCCAGTTCGCGGAGCTTGGCTTCGGCCTGTTCCAGCCATCGCCGAGTGGCGGGTGTATCGAGTTCAAGGCGAAGGTATTGCCTCAACTCCTGAGCGGCTTCCATACGTTGCCCGACGTCTGCCAATGCGTTGCCCAGGTTGAGGCGGAGCTTCGCATCGTCGGGCCGGAGGTGCAGGGCGGTGCGGAACTCGGTGATCGCAGCCTCCGGTTGATGCTTCTCCATCAGTCCGAGGCCTAGATTGAAGTGAGCGTTGACATCGTTCGGTTGCAGGCTCGCGGCGGTACGATATTCTGCGATCGCCCCATCGAGATCACCTTTGGCTTTGAGTACGACGCCCAGATTGTTGTGTGCGTTCACATCGCTGGGGTTCCGCCGCAACACCGTTCTGAACTCCGCAATGGCGCCGTCCAAGTTCCCCATTTCTTTCAGCGCGACCCCGAGATCATTGTGGGTTTTTGGATCGTCCGGTTTGAGGCGCAGTGCTTCTTTGAATTCACTCATGGCTGCTTCGTTTTGGCCGATATCGAGCAGCGTATTCGCCAAGTTGAGGTGGGCGGCGAAATAATTCGGCTGGAGCCGGAGCGCATGTTTGAATTCATCGATGGCCTGCCCCAAGTCGCCCTTGAAGACGAAGGCCACCCCCAAATCGTTATGGCGCATGGCTTCCGTGTCGGTGTCTACCGGCTGGGTAATCTTGTCGGTGGTCGAAAGGATCTGTTCTTCCGCAAGTCCCGGCTTGTCAGCCATTGCGGGTTTGGGGGCTGATTTATCGCGGGGAGCCGCCAGCACCTGCGTTGCGAAGGATGTGGTAAGCCCGAGCACCAACAGGAGTAGCGTAAGGGACATCTGTCCTGCCGGGGAATGGTCGCGGACGCCGTGTTGCATGGAACGCTCCTTCCGGGAAGTCGCACGAAGAATATAACGAGTCGGCATGATCGGTGCCTGGTCTGCCACTTGCGCCCAGGCATCGAGGTGCATCCTGTCAAATAGCCTTTTCTGGGCGAAAAGTTCAAGCTGAAAGTCCGCGCCACCGTGGCGCGTGGGGCACACTCTGTCTGAGAGACTTCTGGGTGTGCGTGTAGGCTCGGGAGCGCACGAGTGACGGGGGTGAGTCCTTACGGCCTGGCGGAGATGGTCGAGGGTGTCGCGGGCGAATTGTCCACTGTCTGCCATCCGCCGCCGAGGGCTTTGTAGAGGCCCACCATGTCGGTGAGGCGGGCGCGCTCCGTTTGCGCCAGTTGGGTTTCCGCTGCGAGCATGGTTCGCTGGGCGTCGAGCACATCGAGGTAGTTGACCAAACCTTTGCGGTAGCGCACCTCCGCCAGCCCCACGGCGGCCGTGGCGGCTGTGGCCTGCTCACGTTGGCGTGCGAGTTGTTCCGTGCGTGACTGGATCGACACCAGCAGGTCCGCCACTTCGCGGAAGGCGAGTAGAATGGTTTGTTGGTAGCCTTCCAGCATTTGTTGGTAGCGAGATTCGGCGGCATCCAGCCTCGCGACATTGGTTCCACCCAGGAAGATGGGCAGGGTGACCGATGGACCGATACTGAAGTTCGCGCTGTTGCCTGTGAACCAGTTTGCGAATTCGGCGCTCTGTAATCCCCCCTGTCCCGTGATGGAGAAGGTGGGGAAGAAGTAGGCGCGCGCCTGACCGATGCGGGCGTTGGCGGCCATCAGTGACGCCTCTGCGTGCAGGATGTCGGGTCGCCGCTCCAACAGTTGCGATGGGAGGCCGACGGGGATATCCGGCTGTACGATGACTTTCCGCAACGATGTCGGTACCAAGACGAGGCTGCCCGGCGCCGCTCCCGTCAGTACTTCCAGCCGGTGTAACTCGACGGCACGCAGTCGGATCAGATCCGGGATCTGTCCGGCGGTTTCCGCGACGAGGACTTCCGTTCGTTTCACATCCAGGTCGGAAGCCAGGCCCACCGATGCCCGCTTGGTGATAATGTCGAGTGAGTCCCGCCTGAGAGTCAGCGCGCGTTGAGCGATTTCAATCTGTTCGTCCAACTCACGGATTCGAAAGTAGGATTGTCCGACGTCGCTGATCAAGGTGAGCGCAATCGCACGGGCATCCTGCTCGATCGCCTGTGCATCTGCCGAGGCGGCTTCCATCCCGCGACGGATGCGGCCCCAGACATCCAGTTCCCAGCGGAGGTCGGCTGCTCCGTTCCAGAGATCAAAACTGCTTCCGGGTTTGGCAAAGACCTGAGGCCCCGGTTGTTGGCCGGTGGCTAAGCACAATCCCGCCAGAGTGTTTTTTGACACCACGATATTGCTGTAGCTGCCTTGCACATTCAATTGCGGGTAGAGTCCGGCGCCGGCGGTCGTGACAGAGGCTCGTCCCTCCAGCACGCGGGACACGGCGCGGCGGATGTCATGGTTCTGGGCGAGGGCGCGTTCGATGAACTGGGTCAGTTCCTGGTTGTGGAAGGCCTGCCACCAGTCCGCTTCCGGTACCTTGTCGGAGGATCCGGCCGCTAAGGGGCCGGAAGCCATGCGCGTCCAGTCTGTTGGCGTGTCGACCGGTGGACGGGGATAGTTCTGCCCTTGGAGGCAGCCGGTAGAGGAGAGCCCCAGCACGACGAATATGGCGGCCGCGACGATTGGTTTGCTGAACGTGCGCTGCTTCATTGAGTCGGCTCCCCAGTGGAACGTGTCTCACCCTGAGGCTGTGCCGGTGTGGCTGCGGGTGCGCGATCGATGAATACATCGACCTGCTGCCCGGCATAGATTGGAAACGCCGGCCGTTCGAAGCGGTAGATAATTTGGAGCACTCGCGTATCGACCCGCTCGCTGTTCTCGCCGGTGAGGGATTTCTTGGGGACGATATAGGGTTCGATACGCACGAACGTCAACGGAATCGCCTGAGTCGTATTGCCTTTGACGTAGGCGACACCGGGTCGATTCGGTGCAACTAAGGGCGCATTCACTTCATCCACTTCTGCACGGACTTGCAGCTGCTGCATGTCCCCCAAGAGCATCAGCGGCTCGCTGGCCCCGATGGTCAGAGCAAACTCACCGGCTCGAATATTGACCTGCAGAATGGTTGCGGCTCGAGGCGCCCGAACCGTCAGGCGGTCCAGTAGGAGTTGTGTTTCATCGCGTTGGGCGATGACTTGTTTGAGGGTGGCCTCGTAGCGGCTCATCGCGCGTTTCGCCATTTCCGAGGCATACCAGGTGCGCTTCACATCGTCCTCACTGACGGCTCGGCTGTCACGCACCGACTTCAGTCGCTTGAGCTGCGTGTCGAGATCCCCGATGCGATACTTTTGTTCTTCCACTTGCGCCTCTGCCGGAGGAATCGCCGCCTGACGGGCCACCAGTTGCGCGCGGAGATCTCGATCGTCCAATTGAAGCAGTGGGTCGCCTTCACGGACCCGGTCACCGACCGTTACGAAGACTTTTGTTACGAGTCCGGCGGTTGGAGGGCCGATACGCACGTTTTCGTTGGCCGCTTCGATGATGCCGGTGGCGGCTACGGTGGTCTCAAAGGATGACCTGGGTGGTTCGACCAGTGGCGTGGGCATGGGCGGGTTCTTGACGGCGGTCAGGATGACCCAGGCAGCAAGCGCTACGCCAGCGACGGCGAGCCAGACACTCAAGCGATTGAAGATGGTCATGCCGTCACCTCTCTCTGAATCGGGTGAATGCCGACAATACGGCCATCGGTCAATTCTGCCATTCGATCTCCAAATTGAAAAATTCGACTGTCGTGGGTGACCACGATGACACAGCGGTCGGGCGCTCGCCCGACGTCACGAATTAACTCCATGATCTTTTGCCCGTTGGGGCCATCGAGGGCGGCCGTCGGTTCGTCGCACACCAGGAGTTTCGGTTCGTTGACCAAGGCTCTGGCGATGGCGACCCGCTGCTGTTGGCCGCCGGAGAGGTTTCGGGGCAAGAATTCTGTCCGGTCGCCGAGGCCCACGCGTTCCAGCATCAGGCGCCCGCGTGCAATGGCCGCTTTGTTGCGAGTCCCCTGAATCAGCAGCGGGATGGCGACGTTCTCCGCGGCCGTCAGCGCGGGCAGCAGATTGAACTGTTGGTAGATGAATCCCATCGTTTGCCCACGGAAACGGGTGCGTGTGCCCGGGGACATCTTAGTCAGTGACGCGCCCCGCACGTCGAGATCTCCAGCATCGATATCCAGGATCCCGGCGATGGCCGACAGCAGGGTGGTTTTCCCTCCACCGGATTCCCCGACGAGGAGCAGCAATTCGCCGAAGTACACGTCCAGGTCGATGCCCTTGAGGACTGTGACCGTGGTCTCGCCGGACCCGAACGACTTGATGAGTCCTCGAACCTGGACGGCGGTCGATGGCGGTGTTTCCTGGCCTGCGACGGCCGGCGCTGGTGACTGTGAGGAACCATCCCTTGTTGTCATCGAAACACAATTGCCGGTTCAAGCCGGGCCAGTTTGATGATGCTGATCAGTGCTGACAAGGTGCAAATCATAAGCAAGGCGACAAAGACCAGGAGGAGCAGCGGCCACGTTTCAAGGAACGGCAACTGTCCCTCTCGAGCGGTCAGCAAGCCGAAGCCGGTTGCGAGTCCTATGCCGACACCGTACCCCGTGATCCCCACGGTAAAGGCTTGCAGGAGAATCATGCGGGCCAGTGTTGCGGTGGACGCTCCCATGGCTTTCAGGGCCCCAAACTGGCGCAGGTTTTCGACGGTGAAGAGATAAAACGTCTGTCCGGCAATGGCCATGCCGACCACAAAGCCCAAGAGAATCGTGGTGCCGAAGTTGATTCCGATCCCAGTGTTCTTGAGGACCCAACCGATGGTTTTCCATCCGAAGGCGTCGGCGGTGAAGGCGCCCAATCCCGTCTGGTCACGGATACGCTGGATCACCTCGTCCGCTGGCGCGCCGTCTTTGGCCTTGGCGAGGACGTAGGACAGGGTGCGCCGTTCCCGCGGGACGTAGCGCAAGGCTCGCTCGTAGGTGGTGTAGACGACCGGAATGTTGGTGAAGGTCTTTTGCGTCTTGGCGATGGCGACCACGCGGGCCAACTTGTCGTTGAGCTCGAAAACCGTCCCGACTGAAATTACCTTTGGTCCACCCATGCGTTCCACGGCCCATTGATCGAGGGCCACGGCGTCAGGTTGCCGGAGGTCTTCGAATCGACCAGCCAGCACTTCCGCGGGACGGCCGATCAAGGAGGCCGAGTCCAGGCCCGTCAAGGTGATCTGGTGATACTCGCCGTTCGCAAGTCTGGCCCGGAGGAGTCCTTTATACAGGGGGACGGCCCATTCCACACCGGGGATGCTGCGGACGCGGTCGACGGTGGTGTCGGCGATTGGTTTGACTTCGTCCACCTGCGCGATGCCGGGGTCCGTGACCCAAATCGGCACATTGAGGTTGCTGATACTCGATTGAGACCAAATCATGAGGCCCCAAAAGATGGAGCCCTGCTGAACGATCAACATGACCGCAAAGCTGAGGCCGCAGAGCAACATGAGGTATTTTGCGCGATCACCGAAGAGCATTCGGAGGGCGACGTAGCTCATTCGTGGTCCTCAGGGGCCACGGTGATGGGGGCATAGCCGACCACGCGTGGCAATTGTGGGAGGCTCACTTGATCGTGCCGATGGAAGAAGTAGGTGCAGATCCTGGCGATGGGACAGCCGCGGTGCAGGGCAACCGTCCAGAAGCGCCGCACGTGCTGGCCGTCCGGCTGCTGCTCTTCGTCCATGAGACGAAACGGGCCGGGAAATACATCGGTGAACGTAATGCCTTTTGCGGCACATCGTTCGGCCAGGCCCTCGGTCAGAAAGTCCAGGATGTCCCCGCACCAGGCGAAGCAGCGCCCGTCTTTACTGGCTTCTCCAGAGGGGAGGAGTTCCATCTGTCGCTCTGCAACATAGGCTTGGATCTCATGGATGACGGTTTCTGGTGTCAGTGGAGAAGCAGTGTCCTTCATGGAGCAGTCTTAGAGCAGGGGGGATGCCAGCTTGCATCGCAGTCTCAGTCGGATGTGCAAGTGATTGAAAGTTCAGGTAAATGAAGGATACGCGAAGAATGGAGTACTCGCAAATTCGTAGGGGCGAGTGCCGAGCATTCGGCAGAGCCGAGATGTAGCTGCCCATATACGGGCATTCATGAGGGGTGTCGAGGCGGGCGGCTGATATCCAGCTTCTTCATGCGGTGTTGGAGGGTCGACCGTTTCATTCCCAATTGTTCTGCGGCCCCTTGTTTGCCGGCGAGGATCCAATTGGTACGTGAGAGTGTCTCGACGATGTGGGCTCGTTCGGCTTCCGCAAGTGTGCGAGGCTCGACAGGCTGATCTTCTCCGTGCCCCAACCCATCAAGGTCCTCGGTGGTGATTGTGGACCCTTGGCTCACGATGACCGCACGTTCGATCACATGCTCCAGTTCCCGAACATTGCCGGGCCAATCGTATGCGGATAAGGTGTTGAGTGCCGCGTTGTTGATTCGAGTGGCGGGTTTTCGATGGCGAAGACTGTATTTTTTTACAAAGTGACGGGTCAGCAGGGGAATATCCTCGCGGCGTTCCCGCAGGGTTGGAAGGCGGAGCGGAAACACGTTGAGGCGATAGAAGAGATCGGCACGAAATAATCCTCGTTTAATGGCCTGCCCCAGATCGACGTTGGTGGCGGCAAGTACGCGCACGTCGACGCGAATGGTTTGGCTCCCACCAACCCGGTTGAATTCCTGAGCCTCCAGTACGCGCAGGAGTTTCATTTGTACGCCGATGGGGAGTTCTCCCACTTCGTCGAGGAAAATGGTGCTCCCGTGCGCAATCTCAAAGCGTCCAAGTTTACGGGTCGTGGCGTTGGTGAAGGCGCCTCGTTCGTGACCGAAGAGCTCGGATTCGATGAGGGTGGGCGGGAGCGTGGCGCAGTTGACGGTAATCAGTGCCTTCTTTTGGCGTGGTGAGAATCGATGAATGGCTTGGGCGACCAGTTCTTTGCCTGTACCGGTTTCTCCCGTGATGAGGACGGTGGAATCGGTCGGCGCCACCTGCTCAATGGCCTTCAGCGACTTCTGGAGTGCGGCGCTGTTGCCGATCAGGCTTTTCAGGTCGAGAGAGGCGCCCATCTCCTCACGCAGGTAGACGTTCTCTTGTTCCAATTGGTCTTTCAGCTGACGGATCTATTCGTAGGCTGAGAGGTTGGCGATGGCATGCGACAAGTGAAAGCCGATCTGTTCAGCCAGTGCGAGGTCGCGCTCGGAGAAGGCGTTCCGCCGTCTGCTGCCGATGGCTAAGAAACCATAGGGGGCCCCATGGACCAGGAGCGGGCAGAGCATGGCTGAGAATATGCCGAGTGATTCGAAATAGCCGTGCTCCGCAAATCGTTCTTGGTTGTGTCCGGTCAGGAGCAGGGGCTTTCCTGTGGCCAGGATTTCAGCCGGTGCCATCCGCGCGAAGGGAAATTGTCGGAGCGCTTCCTGGTCGACGTTCACGCCCTCGCAGGACACGATCTCGAACCAGGGGCGGTCGGGCGGACCGATGAATCGCACGAGACCGATCACATCGTGGTGGATGATCTCACGGAGAATGGGCTGAATCGAAGGAAGGAGGGTATCCAGTGTCATCGTGCCGAGCACGACCTGGTTGTTGATGGCGACTAAGGTGTCGCGTTCCTCGGCCGCTAAGACCGCGGTCAGCACTGGTGCGATGTGAAGGCCGAGCAGGCCGAGAAACAGCCGGTCTTCTTCCGAAAAGATACCGGGTTTCCCGATTGAAACCGCCACCATTACGGCAAGAGTTTTGGCGGTCGCGCCGGTCATGGATTCGGAAGGGATCCTGATCGGGGACACCGCCACGGAGGTTGACCGACTAATGTTCGGATCGATGGCCTGCGCCTCGGTCCAAGGAGAGGTGCTGAGGTCGTCTGTCACAATGGCTTGTCCGGCGAGAACTGCGGCTTCCTTGATGGTACCGGCTGCGGGCAATTGCGCGATGGAATAGGCGGGGGAGGCCGGGTTACACAAACTTTCAGACACGGGAGAGAAGGACGTCGTGCGTTCACTGTACAGGTAGAGACCGATGACGTCACAGTCCAAAAGGGGTGTGAGCTCCTGTTGGAGGCGTTCATCGAACTGTCGCAGCGTTTTGGCCTGAAGCAATGCGCTCAGAATGCGAAAGCGGTCACGGCTGTTCGTGGTGGTGCCCATATGTGGGCACTCTACCATGTCGCCGATATGGATAGAAAGCTGACCCAGGAAGGCGCTGAGCGGATGAGCTACATCACTCCGTCTGTGGTTCGCCCCTTCAGTGCCGCGAGGCGTGGTTTGTCGAGCGTGACATACAGGGTCTTCTCTTGGGTCACCGTGACCGCCCCCGGTGCCTGGCCCTTGGATTTCTTGACCCACTTGCGTTTGGTATAGATGACGTCGCCTTTCCCGCTTTTTTTGAGATCGCTATACAGCAGGGCGAGTGTGGCTGCGTCTCGTATGGTTTCCGGTGGTGGGTCGATGCCTTTCTCTAATCGCACGACGACATGTGAGCCCGGCGTGCCGCGAGCATGGAGCCAGAGATCGTCACTCTTGGCGAGGCCGAATGTGAGTTCGTCATTCTCGCGGGCATTGCGTCCGACAAAGATCGGATGGCCGTCCGATGAAATGAAGCGTCGAAACGGCCCGCGGCGTTCCTCGTTGGCGGCTTGCTTTCGGCTTGGACGAGACATTGTTGTTGGTGTGGGTTGTCGATCATGATTGGGCGCCTGCCAGGTCCCATTTTTGATGGTCTCCAATTCAGCGTGGAGCTGCTGTACGTCCGTCTCGATGGCGGCCACGCGTGGCAAAATTTCGCGCTGGGCGGACACGAACTTTCGATATTTGGCGAAGTACGCATCCATGTTGGCCTGGGGCCCTTTGCTGGGATCGAGCGGGATCGTCAATTCCGGCAGGCGCTCATCGTAATAATCCACGACCGAGACGGCGGGGAGTCCTTTCTTGAGTAAGCCCAGATTGGCTTTCAGTAGTTCGCCGTATCGTGCATAGGGTTCGTATCGTCTCGCCTGTTCGAGATCGCGTCTCAGCGCCTCCATCCGTCGCAGAAGTTTCTTGAGTGTTTTTCGCAGTATCGATTCCCGCTGTCGGACCTGGGTGAGGTGCGACAACTCTGCTTCACGCTCACGGTAGAGAATTTCCAGCCTGGATGAGAGCGGAAATGGATCTTCGTTGGTTGGGGGCCGAGGCTCCGGTGTGGGAACGGCCGTCTCCGAGGGCGATGATCGTGACGGTGACGGGGCTTGGTAGGTCTGGCTCACACGGTCTTTGTTGTGGCGAAGTGTGGCGAGCACTCGCCCTTCTCCATTCAAAAACAACAGGTCTGCGTTTCGACCAAACAGTTCCGCGACCAAGGCGACCGGGCCGTCCCGGCTCGTGAGAGTCAGGCGAACAATGCGGTCGCCAGGGATAGATTCAATGCTATCGATACGTGCGCCTTGTATCCGTGCCCGCAGCAGTTGGCAAAACGAGGGCGGGGTCGGCGGGTTAGGAAGGGTTTCGCGCACGAGGTGAATCCGCGCCGTTCCTTCGCGTACGGAACAGAGCAGCCGGCGAGTGTGCCCGGGAACACGCACTTCCAGTAGCAGGGAGTCGGGGAGCGGTTGAGAGATTTTTTGGATCCAGCCTTCGGCCAGGGCCAGGGCCAGTTCTTGAACAATGGAACCAATTTCTGTCGCAGTGTGTGCCATTTTCGCTATGTGACTCCCGCCTTGTAGGAACAGATCTGACGCCTGATTCGGCGGGCACGGTTGATTTTTAACACCATTGGCCGATTCTACCCATTTTTGTCTCATGAGACCAATTCGGTCACAGCCGAGTCAATTTGTCGCGACAGGATCGCTTTTGGTGTTATTGCATCTTCCGGCCAGCTGAAGAAATAGCCGGTCAATCGGTGGCATCTTCATTGCTTCTTTTTAGGCCGAGCGGTTGTTGAGTTGTTCACGTGGGCTTGAGATCCATCCGGGCAAGACGGAGATCTCACCAGTTGTCCGAAGGGAGGCGACTCATGACGTGCACGCGCTGTGAAGGATTGATGGTGACGGATGATTTGGTCGATCTGCAGGAAAGTTTTCATCCGATGCGACTCCATGGACACCGGTGCCTCAGCTGCGGCAACGTGGTGGATCCTTTGATTCAGCGCCATCGCATGGTGCAGAATTCCCATCTCCACCCTGTTCCGCTCTCGGTTCCGGAAAAGCCGTTTCTCTTTGACCTCATCAAGCTGACCGCGTAGGCGAGGGGGGCCTGTTGGAGAGCGGGTGTCCGGCGAGGAGCAGATCGACCTCACCGTGCCGAAAGACTGCATGGCAGGCGAGGAGCTGTGTGAGCCGGGTATATTGCGCTGATGTGTCGATACGAACCGGGTCGTTCAGAAGCGTCTCTCGCATCTTTCGGCTGGGCACAGAGCGTTGCGAGCCGCTGTTGGCCATTGAGTCATGAAAAGGTTGTAGGTATCAGCGCATTCTCTGTCAGCGGAGATGGAAACGTTTTCTGTACATCGTCGAGCTTCGAGCGAAGTTCCACGCATCTGTCCTGCAAGAAGCGAATGCCTTCCCCGCTAGCCCGCGCGTGGTCTGCGCTACGTTCACAGGCTAACTCTCGGCCTATCCTGTGGTCCGGAGCCGGTTCCAGCGTCTGATATACTTGCCATAGTTAAACGTGGCACCGTACGTCCGATGCGCTCTGACGGAAGAACTACGCATGGGGCAACGTACCGTTGAGGTGACTATGCAGCAACATGATTTGTCAGGGGCACCTAAGCACCGGGAACGGCCGACAGGGGTGGTTCAGGCCCCAGGCTTGAGCGCATCGAATCATCCAGCCGCTCTTGGCTGTCCCATCGACAAGTGCGCGGGGATCCTGGATGCTGATGCCTCCGGGTACAATTTTCAGACCGGATTGGAGGCACTGGTCTGCAGACAGTGCGGGCATCAAGGCTTTCGATCACGGGATGGGGTAATTCTCTTGTTCCGAGGAGGGTATGAATTCAAGTTTAGCTACGGCCCGTCAGTGCAGACGCTCACCGTGGTGTTCAGCTCCGCCGCAGTGAATTTGTGGGGCACGCATGGTGTGAATGATGAGCAGCTGGCAAAGCTTGCCGCAGAATGGATCTTACTGCGCGGGAATACGATGCAGCGGGTGCATTTAGGCCTTCCCGCTGAAGAGTTCTCCGACTTCTATCTCTACTTCTGCCAACGATAGCGCGCACGCAGTCAGTTCTTTTCCTCGTGCCCAGGACGTTGCCCATCCGGGATTCTCTCTTCACCCATGACGCAGTGGTATGCAGCAGGCCCGGTGGGAGGCGTTACCATTTTCCCAACCAGTTCCGGCAGCCTGCGAAATACGATCCAATGGCGATGGCGAGGATGAACAGAATCTGCATCCCGTGCTGCACGAGCACGCTTGGATCGATCGTTCGAGTCACGAAGAGCACACCGGAAGCCACTAACGTCACAACGAATGTGGTGCGCTTCGGGCAGAGACTGCCATCGCGTTTGCTCTGAGCGGCCAGCACGATCCACACGCAGGCCCAGCCGATCGCCCCGACGACGAGTGCGGCGGCAAGATCGGTCATGCCGACCATGAGACTGCTGAGCGCTAACTCCATTTTCGGGCGGCGTGGTAGTTCGATGCGTATGCGATAGAGTTCGCCGACAGAGAGGGCCAGCCAGATCAGCACAATGCCGAGCAGAAAACTCCCGCGTCCCATTTCGTCCGGGAACAGACGTTTGCGAATCGTCGTGTCGGAGGTGGGCCTTACAGGGAATCCTTGGAAGTGCGGCGTAAAGTCGTAGCCGCATTCGCAATACTGGACGGCATCAGGATTCGCCATCAAGCAACGGGGACATTCAAGCGGGATGGGTTTGCCCATTTTTCAGCGAGAGTCGTGCTAAAATCGCGCGCCGTGCCTTTACCAAGAGCCGTGGCTGTTCAGGAGGATCGTATGGCTGTGTCGGCGCGCTCGTTCCGGTTTGTATTTCTCGGCGGCCTGTTCGCCGCAACATCCGTAGCCGCAGGTGCCTTCGGCGCCCATGCGCTCAAATCGATTCTCGATCCGCCCATACTTGCCGTCTATGAAACTGCGGCCCGGTACCAAATGTACCATGCTCTCGGTCTGTTTGTCGT